>JAFGPD010000019.1 GCA_016926185.1 Candidatus Woesebacteria bacterium
AAAACATGCAGTTGAAGAAACAACTTATAGAGATGCAATCTTCTCAAACTCAGGAAATTTCCGACAAATTAAATATCTCCACTCACACCCCGACCCCCGATTCAACACAAGATTGGGAAACATATGATAATGAAAAATATGGATATCAAATAAAATATCCAACAGGCTGGATATTAGAAGAGCATGATTACTCAGTTAGTGTTTTCAATTGGGATTTTGGAGAAACAATTAATGATGAATCTGATAAGGTGTTCCTATCGATTAGATTAATAGATGATGATTATGGTGATGAGTCAATTAGCCTTTATCTAGATAAATTAAATACAGAAAGAGGAATGAATGCTGCAAAATATGTTTATCCAATAGAGATTGGGGGAAATGAAGCTGCTCTGGTTCATAATCCAGTACCTGGAGTTCTTGCTGGTGGTAGAATTGCATATTTTGTAATAAATAACCAGAATCAATTGTTAGAAATCAGTTTACAACTTGGAAGGGGTGCCGATACCAGAAATTTCGAGCAAATTTTTAATCAAATTCTTTCAACACTCGAATTTATTGATGAAGATCAATCCAGTGAAACTGAAAATTGGGAGACATATAATTCAAAAGGTAAATATTTTACGATGAGGTATCCGCAGGATTGGAAAATATATTATTGGGATAAAACATTGAACAATAGTGAATGTATTTCGATTGGAGATTTAGAAACAAATCAACTATTACAAATGCATAATTTAGATTCTGAGACTCTCAGAACGTCTTACAGTGTTCAGGTTTGTTATTTTCCTGATGACGAAATGCCAGAAAGCTTTGATTATAACAATGGTATAGGTGGAAACGACACGATAGAAAAGGTCGTAATAAATGGTTACACTGGCATAAGAGGCAAGGAAAGTTCAATAATAGTTGGTGAAAGAGAAAGAATATATATTAAGGATCCAAATGACGGTTATATAACCTTTATTTTGGAAATTGGCGATGTCGATAAACTTGATCAGATCCTTTCAACCTTCAAATTCACCGACTAAGCTACCCGTTTCAAAGACAAACCATAGAAGTTTGTAAATAATATAAAAATTATCCGATAGTTGCGGGAGTGAATCTTATAATATAGAATGAGCTAGGTCAAAGTGAGATAGCATCGCATCTCACGTGATCACAAATGTGGAGCCACAGTTAGATAGTGCAAAGCACATCAAACGTGGCCCCATGAGAAGTCCTTTTTTTTTAGGGACTATCTCATAGGGGGAGGTGATTAGAATTGAATAATATTAATACTTGGCAGGATTTTTTGATCACTTCCTGGAGTCAGGTCTGGTCCTCTTTTTTGAAAGTATTCCCTTCGATATTGGGCGCTATAGTGATATTTTCTGTAGGTTTGATAGTTGCCGTATGGGTCAAAAGACTTATTGTGGAGCTATTAAAGCTTCTCCGGCTGGATAAACTGACAGAATCATCAGGTGTGGATGAGTACTTGAAGAAAGCTGACATAAGACTATCAACCATTGATCTGATTGGAGTCGTGTTTCAATGGCTTATAATCTTGGTGTTTTTCCTGACATCTATTGACATCTTGGGTTTGTCAGCTGTATCTAGAGTTTTGAGTAACGTGCTAAGTTTCGTACCAAACGTCATCGCAGCGGCTCTAATTCTTGCGGGAGGATACATGATCGCTAATGTTGTGAATGGACTGGTAAGAGGAATGCTTGTATCTGTTGATCATGACTTGGCGAAACCTGTGGGGAAAATTGCCAGATGGCTGATAATAGTGATAGCCTTTTTTGCCGCTGTAGATCAGTTGCAGATAGCACAAGGGCTGATCTCGACATTTTTTCAAGGCCTGACATATACAATTGTTTTGGTGGTAGGTTTGTCAGTAGGGTTGGGGTCGAAAGATCTGGTGTCAAAGATCTTAAACGACTGGTACGAAAAGATCCAGAAAAAGTAATATAAACTACATGAATTTTTAAAAGGTAGTTTTTTACCGCTTCGTGAGTTGGCTGGTATGTAATTAGGCTTTGATATTGCTGTTAATCTTTAGATATAATGAAGAGTAGTCGTTAAGACTATAAAAAAATCCTGCCATGCAATTAAATGACGAAACACTGAAAAAGATCGTTGTTGGCTCCGGCTTTGTATCTGAAGAGGATTTTGACAAAGCCAAAAAATCTGCTGAAGAATTAGATAAAAACGTAAGAGATGTTCTTGTCTTTCGTGGACATATTTCAGAGGAGGCACTCAGCAAGCTCATAAGCAAGCATCTGAATATTAAATATGCTGACATTGGCAGGCAGTCAATTCCTGAAGAAATTTTGAGTCTGATCCCTGAAAAGATCGCAAAAACCTACCGGATGGTCCCCATAGCAGTAAAGGACAACAAGCTTATGTTGGCAATGAGTGACCCGGGTGATTTTGAGGCTCTGGAGTTTGCAAAAAGGCAGACAGGAATGTCAGTTGAGCCGCTTTATGCCAGCAACGACGACGTCCGCCGCGCAATCGGCCAGTATAAAAAGGGAATTAAAGAAGAATTCAGCAAAGTTATCTTGGAAAACCTAAAGCAGGCAAAGGTTGATGATGATTTGGCAAAATCGGCAGAGAAACTTCCCATAATCAACATCTTGGATTCTATTTTGGAATACGCTACTTCAGAGCGTGCTTCCGATGTTCATATTGAAACTTTAGAGGAGGAAGTAGTAATACGTTTTAGAATTGACGGAGTTTTGCGGGATATTATTAAACTTCCTAAGGGAATAGAAACGGCGTTGGTTGCAAGAATCAAAATACTTTCCAATCTAAAGATCGATGAGCATCGTGTCCCGCAGGATGGTAGGTATAAATTCAATATTGACGATAATGTCATTGCACTAAGAATTTCAATAATACCGGGTTTTTACGGAGAGAATGTTGTTATGAGAATTCTCAAAGAATCCGCCCGTCCGTTGAGTCTGGAGGAGCTTGGTTTAAGCGGAGACGGGCTGGAGATAATCAAAAGAAATATTACCAGACCCCATGGAATGATCCTTGTTACCGGACCAACAGGTTCTGGGAAGACCACTACCTTGTATTCAATTTTGAACATTTTAAATACCATAGAAGTAAAGATCGCCACAATTGAAGACCCTATCGAGTACGGGATCAATAGGGTAAGTCAGATACAAGTTAACAACAAGACCGGTCTGGACTTTGCTGCTGGTTTAAGAGCGCTTCTTCGGCACGACCCTGACATAATAATGGTTGGTGAGATCCGTGATCAGGAGACCGCTGAGATCTCAGTGCATGCGGCCTTGACCGGACACTTGGTCCTTTCAACTTTGCATACCAATACAGCCGCAGGGGCGATCCCCCGCTTCATTGATATGGGAGTTGAAGGTTTTCTTTTAGCATCTACTGTAAATGTTATTTTGGCTCAGAGATTGGTGAGAAAGATTTGTAATGCTTGTATCACTACTTACAAACCAGATAAAGCTCTTGTAAAACAGTTTGAATCAAAGTTGGGCATAACACTGACCGGACAAAAATTCTACAAAGGAAAGGGATGTGAACAGTGTGGGGGAAAAGGTTTTATGGGGAGGATCGGAATTTATGAGGTCTTAGAGGTCACAGAAACAATAAGGGAGCTTATCACCGACAAAACAAACAGCGAGGATATCCAGAAGGCCGCAATGAAAGAGGGTATGATAACAATGCTGAGGGACGGTTTGGACAAGGTTGCTTCCGGCCAGACAACTATTGATGAAGTAATTAGAGTGATACGAGAAGAGTAGTGAGATAACTTGTCATTATTGACCATAGTTAAGTTTTACAATCTTTATGCCGCTATATTCATACAAAGTCAAAAACAAAAAAGGAAAGGTGATTGAAGATGTAGCTCAGTCAGCAAGCAGACAGGAAACTGCTAGTATGTTGAAAGCTGAGGGGTATCAAGTATTAACTGTAAAGGCGGTAAATAGCAAGGTGGAAAATCTCTTTGAAGGTAAGATATCGGTGGCTGATAAGGCAGCATTTTGCAGATTCATGGCAACCATGCTGAAGGCCGGATTGCCGCTCCCCGAGGCTATTGAGATCATTCAAGAGGAAACAACCAACAAAAAGTTTAAAAAAATACTATATGATGTCTCGTTCAATCTTAAGAAGGGGTCATCCTTGCATGGAATTTTGTCAAAGTACGAAAGCGATTTTGGGACGATATTTTTGACTATTTTAAAAGCTGGTGAAGAATCGGGGTCTTTGGAAAAATCTTTCGGTTATTTGTCACAGCAGCTTCTGCAGATGCATGAATTGTCTCAAAAGATAAAAGGTTCTATGATGTATCCTTTGGTTATTGTGGGTGCAATGATCGCTAACGGGATCTTGATGTTCACTTTTGTTTTGCCAAAATTATCTCAAGTTTTTTTACAACTGAATGCAGACTTACCGAGGGCTACGGAAATACTTTTACAAGTAGGCACTTTTCTGGGAGGTCATGTATTGCTAACGATTGGAACAGTATTGGGATTATTATTGTTGATATTGGCGATATTTATGATTAAAAAAACTCGTGATATTGTTGTTTCACTCTTCATAAGACTGCCTGTGGTCAGTAAGGTTGTCAGTCAAATTGATGCTTCAAGATTTGCGCGCACTCTTTCAACACTTCTCAAAAGCGGAGTGCCTATCACAGTTGCTTTGGATGTGTCTTCTGATGTTGTTATGCAGTCAAATGTGAAAAAAGTCACTGAAAGGTTCAGTAAGGGTGTAGAAAAAGGAGAGTCTCTCTCAGAAATCCTGGAAGAGGATAAAAAATCTTTTCCCCCTGTTATGATACAGACAATAAAGGCTGGAGAAAAAACCGGAAGTCTTGAGGTTGTTCTAGAGGAAATGGCAGGCTTTTATGAGTCAGAAGTGGACTACTCGCTTAAAAGGGCAACTTCTCTTTTGGAACCGATACTGCTTTTGATAATTGGATTGGCTGTTGGAGCAATGGCAGTACTTATGATAACTCCTATATATAGTGTGGTTGGTTCTATGGATGGATCTTTTTAAATGGCTAGAAGTAATTTTCAAAAAAAGCTATCTCGTTATATGTCACCCCAGAATGTTGCAGTTGCAATATTGATATTTTTTGCTGCGGTATTTTTAGTTCTGTCATTTGTGCAATCGGGTGTGAGTGAACAGGAAACAATAACTAAAGATCAGATCCGGATGAACAAGAACGGAGAAATTATCACAGTTAACAGAAACGGGCTGGTCGAGTATAGGACTGAAGACAAGATCACCTATAAAATATGGGACTCGGGTAAGGTGGCTAGGTTCTTTGATATGGTTGAAAACAAGGCAAGGGACTATCTGGAAAATCCTAATCAAACCTCCAACTGTGTTTGGGTAAGTTTGTATCTTGATGGAGAGCTTGTAACAATTTGCTTTTCTGAGGATGACGAAGTGATTCAAGAGGCTTATGAGGAGTTCGACAATGGTGATGATTCAATTTCACTGTCTGATCTTTTTGATGATGGAAGTGACGATGAGGATGAAGAGGACGAAGTAGATGACCTGTCTGATTACTTTGCTATTACACCAACTCCGACTTTTGTTCCAACATCCACACCAGGTGGTACGGGAGACACTGGACAACCACAGCTTCCGCCGCCCCTTCCTATTGAAGCCACTTGTGAAAGTTGGGAAGAACAGATCGTTGGCGGAAGGGCGATAATCAGTAATACCCTGTGTTCGGTATCTGTTCAAGAAGAATAGGTTTACTTTTCCTGCCAGGAGATGAACTGATAAGCATTACTTGATGGGAAGTATGGAGGTGGATTATCAGGTGTACACGAGTCGAAATTAAGTTCTCTTTCGATAAACCCAGATTCGGGTCCTTCGCCAAAATTCCAATACGATTTAAAATATGAAAGCAATGACCCATTAAGTGTAAATTTTTGTTTCACTGCTGCAGCAATATCACCACACCAATCAAAATACCCGTGTCGAATAATTTTACCTTTTTGTGACATTAGGACTCCATCTATCTGGAAATAGTTTGGAACGTCTCTCCCTATGTAAATATCGCTTTGGGCAATAAGTCCAAGTGAATCGGAACAGTCGTAAGCAGTATATGTAATACTATTTGGTATCCAGATAACTGAACTACTGCTTTGTATCGGAAAATCAACGGCAGCAACTGTAAGTCTTCCTCGGACTGTGCCTTCTACCCAAAGATTATTTTCAGCAAAAATTATCGGGGTTTCGGCAACATTATAGACTCCAATAAGTGTCTCATTGTCAATTTCTTGCTCGTCTTCCCGACAACCACCCAACCCTGCTTGTCCTATTCCTTGTCCGGGGACACTGTATCCTTCAATGTCGTTGAGTTTTGTAATTTTATAAACACTCACAGTCCCGTTTGACTGAAAGACGAGATGGTAGCCCCTAGCACCCTTTCCGTCAAGATATAAACCGTTGACTTTTGAGTCATCACGCATTTGAGCGAAGTCAAACGAGATAGAATCAAAGTCAATTGCAGGGACTGGGAATTGCCATAAACCTTGATCTCCGCCACTCCCCCAAACACCAGGTTTAGGCTCAGGGGGGTGACATCCAGTTTCGAAACCACACATGTATTCTTCCTGGGCACTTGAAACGATAGAATTATTAATTCCATCCATCCTTACACCATTGTTACTATGGACCCTTCCGTTTACAACTGAACCCACTCCGTACCAAACACTGCCGTTACTTAAAAGTGAATAAGAGGAAAAAGATGGAAGCCCATATTGGACTTCAATAGTTCTTTTTACCTTAGGATATTCATTGGTCCAACCTGTTGATTCGATAATTACTGTAGTTGAACCTTCCTCGGGTGGTGTTATATTGAGTTCATACTGTCCAACAATACCACCTTGAGGATCTGAGTAGTCATGTATTCCAGTATCGCTGGTATAATCGTTGGGATTATGGGAAAGATGCCAAGCATAGTAATTGATCCCTGCTTCTGCGATATTTAGAGCTTTTTCTGAAGCGGTTTGCCTATGAGAAAAGTCAAGCTGCAATCCCAGTAGAAATAGTATTCCATAGATCACAATTGTAAACGCTCCTGTAATGACAATTAATGCAGGAGTGATCGATCCAGATTGATTAATTATTTTTTTCTCTTCCATCCTTGTTCTAATGATAACATCTTAAGATCAAAGGTTATCCCTGATGATCTTTTTAAAGATTTTCTTTCAACATTCTTATATTAATGTAGCTTTGCATGACATAGTCTTTATCGGACTCATTAGCAACCGGATTTGTCCTAAGGTTAATTCCAACGGTCTTTATCCCCGAAATATCGGTGGGAAGAGTTAAAGGATTATTTGTTGTGTCACTCGGCCAATCACCGTTATAGTAGGTGAAGACCGGCATAGTAAGATTTCTAACAATGCTTGTAAGTCTTTTTACTTTTTCGTTTTCCTGAGGGTATGTGATTGGCGGTTCAGAGGTGGGTTCGGTCACTCCTCGGTAGAGGGTTGTATTTTCAAGAAAATATCTTACACGTTCAGTTTCGTCATCGAAATCGATATCTGTGTAAAATACTATCTCATTTTCGTCAACACTTTCTATCGCATAGGCACCGTTTTCCCCCGGGTGTGCAGTTCTCAACTGTCTTGTAAATTCACTTATACTGGAATTTGCTTCTTCGATACTTAAGTAGCTTTTAAAAACGACTTCTTGATTTTGGCTCAAGATAAATTGCAGAGCTAGCACACCAACACCCAAGATCGCGATAATGATGATAGAAAGCAATCCTTCGATAAGTGTGAAACCGGCTTGGTTTTTATGCTCTTTTTTTGTTATTCTCTCATTCATATCTTCAAATAGGATCCAGAAAAGCTTGTTCTTGTATGTCTCCTGAGATTTCAACACTATCTGTGTAGTAGTTGTATCCGGAGGCAGTTGCCTCCAAATAGTAAATTTTATCTGAAAGGTCTGAGAAGAATATCTGGCCGAAGTCGGGGTTTTGTATAATGCCGCTTGAAGCGCTAGCTTCATAAGTGCCACCGTCGAAAAGTCTTGCAGATACCGATGCGATTTGTAAATCTCCCGGATCGGTGAAGGTGACAAGGAAGCTATTTGCAGAATTGGAATTAAGTGCAATTTTTTGCTCGAATTCAGAATTTGGCAGAAGATTGACAGGAAGGAGAGGGTTGAAACCAGAAACGTCGTATCCGGTGATTGCCGGAATGGTTATTGAATAATTATCCCATTCGAGATCCTCAATGACTATTTCCCCAGATGCGTTGGTTGATAGAGTCTCTTCGTATTTGTAGACAAGTTCATCCAAAGCATCAGTGCCAATTGTCTTGTCTCCTCTAATGTTGAAAGTAATATTGCCCAATGGAGAAAAATCACTATCACGATTATTTGTTGTAGTTATTTCAAGAGTGGACACAAGATCAATGGCGAAACTAATTTCAGTTAACTTACTTTCGATTATGGTCGCGTGTGGCTTATCGGGATTTGCCACTTCTGAAGTTGAATAGGTTTTATCAGTACTATATCCTTCCTTTGTTGTAGTAATTTGGTAACAGTCAGTACAAGGCAGTGCACCGGGAAGAATAACCCTACCGGAACTGTCCGTTAGAAGTGTTAGATCCACTGGTGGTGAGATCGAAGGTGCGTATATTGTTACCTCTGCTTGAGAAACCGGTTGAGCGTTCGCATCGAAAACGAGCACTGATAGAGTTCCTCCTCCCACGGTTGATTCAACCCCTCGAGGTGCGATGTCTGTTATTAAAGAAACAGGGCTTTTGTTAGATGATGCAAGTCCTCCCCATGAAACATCAACTCGAACCCTTTTGAAGTCAGTTGGAAGCAGATCTGTAGGAGCTATCCCATCGAGGGGGTCGTCAATATATACAATGTCTGTACTGACTACGTAATTTAATCCATTTCTGAAAACATTTTCCTCTTGAAATATTGGACCATCCGGAACACCACTTACGGTACCCACATCCTCGTATGGTAAGTTTCTAATTAGCTCAATTTTTTCCTGGGCAAGATGGCGTGCAGTTATTCTCGCACTTGTAAACGAAATAAGCCTATATGATGAAGTGACTAGGGTGAATAATGCCTGAGCAAGTATCGCGAAAAGTGCGATCGCAACGACCAATTCCACCAGTGCTTGTCCGTTTTGTTTTTCTCTTGCTGATAAATTGGGATTCATTAGGGCAGATTGAGTTTACTTGACTAATTGATTATAAGTATAGCATTTGACATAATTGATATGTATTTACTATTTTTAAAATTTCCATTTACCATTTAATTTTACAATATTGACTTAATTTACTAAGTCAATAGAAGAAGATGTTGTATATATAATTGATTTAATACTGCCATGCTCAAAAAAAACTTTGTTTCCCTTGTGTTTTCTGCAAAAAAACTTCAGATCCTTCAGTTAAATCCCTCGAAAAAAAAGGTAGAAAGATACCTGACAGCAGATATTCCTGAGGGATTAATTGTCGGCCATAAAGTACAAGATGTAGACATCCTGGCAAAACTTATAAGTCAGGTATGGAAAAAAGCCAATATAAAAGAAAAGACTGTAGGTTTGGTAGTGCCTGAATTTTCTACATTCATAAAAACCCTTGATATGCCCAATTTAAGTGTAGAAGAGCTGGACGAGGCAATATCTTGGCAAGCTCACGATTATCTTCCTAAATCACCTGACTCGATGACAATGGATTGGCGTATAGCTAAAAAAGAAAAGGATAATGTTCAAGTACTTTTAGTTGCAATGGAAAAAGAACTTCTCAATGGTTATGTTAATGCTGTTGGCAAAGCAGGACTATTCCCAGAGCTTGTTGAAACACCATCTCTTTCTTTGGTCAGGGCAAGTGATGTTAGTGTTTCAAACAAACTGATAATTTATGCATACTTTGAGGAGGTAATAGTAACGATCGCAGATAAAGAAAAGATAATTGTCAGCTCTGTAGTCGACACAAAAGATCCCAACGAGATAATTAGCACCATCAATAGGATCTTGGGGCATTACAAAGATATTAAAATTGAAAATGTCCTAATAGGAGGGTTTGGTATAGATCAGGTATTGATCGACGCATTATCAAAAGGATTAAAAAAGGAAATAAAGATATTGAACATCAAGGTTGGTGGAATATCTAATGAGGACACTCAAAATTATCTTATCCCCCTTTCTTTGCAATTTAAACCGCCTAGCGAACCAGCCGATGAAAATACTGTTAACCTCCTTCCAAAAAGCATCATCGATGAGTATAAGAAAAAGCACGATGCTTTAAGATATTGGAGTTTGCTTATGTTATTGACATTTGTTGTATGGAGCTCGTTTTTGGCAACTTTGGGGGTTTATATATACTTTTTACAGCAGATTAGAGCATATGAACAAAAAACAAGCGCTAATCGTAATGTGATAATCCAGACCCAGGATGCCAGACAAACAATAGGTGAGATCAATAAGGCTTCAAGCAGCGTGCTTAAAATAATGGACCTGAGCCTTGATCCCCAAGATATTTTAAATAATATAAATAGCATCAAAAATGATGGCATATCGATCAGAAGATATAAAATGGAACTTGATAGGTATGAAATTGAGATCGAGGGAGTTTCACTGCAAAGATCTGACCTTATCGATTTTAAGAGCGATCTGGAGGATCTGGAACTGGTAGAAAAAGCCACTATTCCCATCTCGAGCTTTGAAGTGGAAAGTGATCTGAATTTTAATATGATACTGACATTGAATAAGAAGTTTAAAAAGCAATAAACTGATGTCAAAAAAAGGTGATAAAAATAAAAAAGAAAAAAGTATGAGTGATGTTAGTGATCAAAAACAGGAAAAATCAAAAATGATCAAAAATACATTAAAGAAGAAAAAAAATAGATTTTCAAAGATCTATATGTTTATCATAACGGACATTATTGTCTTTGCACTTCTTTTCTTTTTTTTGGGTTTGGTAAGAAAAAAAGCAGTAGCGTTGAATGGATTGATCAACACTTATCAAAATGCCCAAAGAAGCAGTCAGGTTAACTTTGCAGATCTTGAGATAAAATCAAATAAAGAAAAGGCTGATAAAATAGTTGAACTTTTTCCTAATGAAAAGAAATTCCTGGAATTTATAAAGATAATTGAGGAAAAAAGCGGAGATGGAGGTTCAGTTGTCAATTTCACTTTTGCCACGAAAGAACCTGTTCGAGATTCGACCACACGGCTTGGTATTCCAGTTGTTGTTAATTTTAAGGGCAGTTGGGGACAGATAGACAAGGATCTAAGAGATATTCAATCTGCTCCATTTCTTTTTCGTCCAATTACGATTGAGGCGAAAAATACCGCTGAAGAAGGTGTGGTAGAGTTAATGTACGGCGGATTTTTATATATAGATGAAAGTTTCTAATAGCAAATTTTATGTTTTAGGATTTTTTTCCCTTGTGATGATGGGTGGTGTTGTGGTTTATTCTTTCAGAACTTTATTTGAGTCTTTGGGTACAGCATTTACTGTAGACACACAAATTCCTGAATCTGAATTGAGGATCAACCGGCAGAATTTAGAAAAAGCATACAATATGATCTATGATTCTGAACCTACAAAGTTAAATTTAGATGATTTTGTCAATAGATCTCCGGCGGAGACAGAAAAAAATGATGATAGTACATCGGAAATAGATAATGAACTATCTGATTAGTGTAGAATATAATAGATTTATGAAAAGAAAATATATAAGAGGTTTTACAATGATTGAACTTCTGATCACGATGGCTTTGATTGCGATATTGGCTACGGTTGTCGTGTTTTTAATAAATCCTGCACAGATGCTGGCACGAGCCAGAGATACACAAAGGCAAAGCGATCTTGTCGCAATTCTCTCATCTATCTACCAATACTCTGCAGAGCATAGCGGAGCATTACCTGATACTGATGGTGATCCCTTGACAAGCAATTTCCCTAATAGCCCAACTTGTATTGGTACCGGAGTTGGTTGTTATGATCTTGGTTCAGCTGGAGATGCGGGTGAAACAATGGTGCCTGTTTATATGGCTGCGATGCCAATGGACCCAAGAACTGGAACAAGTGCCAATACGGGGTATTTAATTTATATTGATGCAAACGATCGTTTAGTTGCATCTGCTTCAGGTGAAACAAGAGAGATAAATTTAACAAGGTGATAATTTTTTGAGAAAATCATATATTACTGCAATGGATGAAAGCAATTTGAGTCTAAAAGAGGAAAATAGGAAATTAAGAAAAATTTTAAAAGAGACCAAGGACGAACTCAGGTCAGTCAGTGATCGTTTGAACACCATCGATAGACAAAAAGATGAGTTTATTTCTATGGCTGCCCATGAACTCCGTGCGCCCACTACCGCTATAAAGGGTTATTTGTCAATGATGTTAAATGGTGATGCTGGAGATATTTCGGAAAGAGTGCGGGGTTATCTTGCTGACGCTCAGGCAACAAACGACAGGCTGATAAGACTTGTTAATAATATGATCAATGTTTCAAGGATAGAAGAAGGTAAGATCACTTACCAGATAGATGATGTCAAACTTTCTGCTCTAGCAGGTGCAGTATACTCGGATTTTAAATTCGAAGCTGAAAGAAAAAAACTAGGATTTTCGACTGAGATTCAGGAAAATGTGAATGATCTAGTCAAAGTAGATCCTGACAGGATCAGGGAAGTGGTAGCAAACATGGTTAGCAATGCAATTAAATATACAAACGAAGGTTTTGTCAAAATAAAAGTCCTTGATTCCAGCGGAGGGATGGTGAGGCTGGAAGTGGTTGATAGCGGTCCCGGTATTTCAGAGGAAGAGCAGTCTAAGATCTTTCGTAAATTTTACCGGGTAAAATCTGCAGTAGGCAAGACAATTGGTACAGGTTTGGGGTTGTATATATCAAAACTGATCATAAAGTCTTTTGATGGTGAGATAGGTGTAGATTCAAGAATGGGTTCGGGTAGCACTTTCTGGTTTGAGCTACCAAGGCAATAGAAGATTCATTCATTGTTGAGGAAAAGTATTTTTATGGATAAAGAAAAAAAGAAAATCATTTTTATTGAAGACGATCCGGTTCTCTCGAAAATGTATAAGATAAAACTGGAGGATGCTGGCTATGAGGTGCTCATTGCCGAGAACGGTAAAATAGGTTTGGAAGAAATTCTAAAGGGAGATGTGGACCTTATTCTTCTGGATATCATGATGCCTCAGCTTTCCGGTATGGACATGCTTTCAAAGTTAAGAGAGAACGAAAGTTATCAGGATCTTCCTGTTTTGATAATTACCAATCTTACAAGTGATAAAGACCGGCAACGTGCTAAAGAGCTAGATGTGGCAGAATATTTGATGAAGGCGGATCTCACGCCCACACAGCTTCTGGACAAAGTGAATGGGATCCTTGTTAGAGGCTGATCATCTTCGCATCTGGGTTAATACGAATATTATACCTACTATTACTATCAAAGAAATACCAATAACTATTCCAGCTCTTCTTAATCCTGTTACCAATCTATTGCTATCGAGGGACCTTGAAGGTTGCTGGTTGGGGGTTGGAGTTTTAACGGCTTGTGTAGGGGTTTTTTCCTGTTCCTCTTCTCCTCCGACGTCAATGATCTCTCCCGGTCGTGGTTCGTCAAGGAAATTGATTCTTTCAACGTTGCCCATCATAACTGTCGGACCTTCAGGTTCTTGTGCGCGCTGGTTCACCTCTGTTGTTACAAAAATTGAGGAGAAAGGTGTTTTTGTATTGAAAGATGCCCGTCCGAGACCAAGCTCGCCCAGTTTGATAGGTTTATTTCCTTCTAATGGATCTGCCCATGCTACATATCTGAATATATTATCTCCTGCGGGGTATATAAGGTTCCTGCAAGTAACAAGGATGTTATATTTCCAGTCCATCATTTGAATTGACACCGCGTAACACCGATAATCCTCCGATGTTATTGACTCAAGTTCTATTGTCCCTTCAGAAGCATTGATTTTAGTGGCGCTAAAGACAAAAATAAACAAAAAAACCAGAAGTATTTTAAGACAGCTTTTGATCATAATTTCATTATAACAGATTAATTTTTGTTATTACCAAGGTATGTTTGATTATAGATTGTCTTTTCGAATATTTTATCCGTTAGTTTATCAGTAACTTTTCAAATTTTACAGTTGACTTTGTAAGGTAATTAAACTTTTCAAAAAAGTCTCAAGTTTTATGTTGATATTATTAGATTTGATATTGCTGAAAAACTAATTTATTATTAATCTTGTATAATAAAAACATTGAAATGGCTGCTCAACAAACTGAACAAAATTCACAATCTGACCCGACAGCAGTGAACAATCCTTCCCAAGGAAATTCACTTCCCGCACAGCCTGTTGAGCAAACTGCTGGTCTGCCTCGGATACTGATTGTAGAAGATGATCCTATTCTGGGGAGAATGTATTCAGAGAAATTTAAAAGTGAAGGCTATGAAGTGATTTCTGCACAGGATGGAGAGGCTGGTCTTCAGAAGGCAAAGGAAGGTAATATTGATATGATACTTCTTGATGTAATGCTTCCCAGAATGAGCGGGATAGATCTATTGGAGCAGCTAAGGAAAGATGATAACGCAAAAGATACAAAGGTGATCGCGCTTACAAATCTCGCTGATCAGAGCGAAAAGGACCGTGCAATAGCATTAGGAGTGAAGGATTATTTGGTAAAAGCGATGCAAACCCCTGAACAAGTTGTTACGAAAGTTAATAGTTTGCTTGGAAGATAAAACTATTCTTCGGTCTTTAGTTTATTATGCATGGTTTTGATACCAGTTTAAGTGAATTTCTGACTACAGCCGTTTTCATTGGTTTTCTAACAGTGACCACACTTTTCGTGGGTTTTAACTTCAAAATTTTCAAATTTGTTTTTAAAGACAATGTCAAAAAATATTGGTGGCTATTTCTGATCACTGCCCTGATACCGCTTTTTCTTTTTCTTACAATATCAACTTACATATTAGATCTAAAGATAAGCCAGTCGGTGAGATTTATATAAGCGTAAGGAAATTCCCACCTGATCTTTTTAAAGCACAATCTTACTTAATAGTTCTTCTGGTTTTTTAGTTTGAAGGTCAGTGATTGTAAGTTAGTGCTAAAATGAAAATAGAGTGAAGGTTATTTACACAATATTGTTTGTTTTTTTCATTTTAACTGTTTTTATTGGTCTGATAAATCTGGCTTCAATGTTTGATGAAGAGAGCTGTGTTTGTATGAATGAGACAAACCGCTGCATGCTTTACTCTGAGGTTAAAGACCCAAAAAGAAAGATTGATTACAAGAGGGTGTGTGGAAAAAGCACTTGTAAGTATTTCTTTGGGAGCTGTTACAAACTGCACAGGTTTTTGGATATCACCTATGTGATTAGGGGTCGGTGATTCAGGCTCTTTCTAAAATTGAAGGATAATCATTTCTTGGACTATTTACTTTTTTCGAAATTTTGTGAGCTGTCATTGGTTTGGCAGAATAAGGTTTTAGAACTTTCAGTAAATCATTCAAAGAAGCGCTTGAATTTAACCATAAGTCCTCATTTTCTTCCTGAAGTATCACTGGCATTCTGTTGTGAATTTTTGCAACGAGGGAATTTGGTTTAGTTGTTAAGATCGCAAATGTGAATATCTCCTTGCCTTCTGCATCCTTTAAAATGATATAAATACCGGCAAAAGAAAAGATCTTATGATCTTTAAAGCGGATGTAGTAAGGGATTTTTTCTTCTTTTTCATCTAACTTTATCTTTTTCCACTCAAAGAACCCGTCGCTTGGAATTAGGCAGCGATCTTTGAAAAGAATATTTTTAAAATATGGTTTTTCCTTCACTGTTTCTGAACGGATATTTATTAGACTGAGTTTTTTGTCTTTGCCCCAATGAGGTACAAATCCCCATTTCATCATAGTTATTTTATTAGGGGAATTTCTTGTGATAGTTGGAAGATATTGAGCAGGGGCAATATTATAACTTGGTTCAATCTTCTTAATATCGTTGACTGTTTTGAATCTTTTTTTAAGTTTTTCAGGTTGGGTGAGAGTGTATCTTCCGCACATTAATTGCTATTATACTTTATTGGTTTGACCTTTATCGGTTTGAGGAAATACAATGAATTAATGAGCTTTAAGAATTTATTTAAGTATTTTTTCTATACAACCTCGGTGCTTATCGGGATCTTGATCTTTACAAGTTTTTTCGAATTCATTTTCGTAAATAGGGTGGGACTATCTAACAGATCAGTTAAAGGAACTAGTATTTACCTGGCACAAGCTACATGTCAACCACCCGTAGAAGGTTGTGGAAGCAGTCACTATTGGGATTTTAGTACATGTTCTTGTGTCTATGACGGATCCTGTGTAGAGCCGGTTTCCGGTTGCGGCTCAGATTATTATTGGGATCACACTGATTGTGTCTGTGTACCCTACGAAAGTGGAGGAAGTAGTTGTCAGGAACCTGTTACAGGGTGTGGTACAGGATTCGAATGGGATAGTACCGCTTGTACATGTGTGTATTTAGGAAACTGTTCAGAACCCAGTAGCGGGTGTGGAGCTGATCATTATTGGGATAGTGCCAGTTGCAGTTGTGTTTATTCCGGGACGACTTGTTCGGAACCAACGGGAGGGTGTGCTAGCAATCATTATTGGGATCAACCATCTTGTTCATGTTTGTACGACGGATCTTGTGGCAGTTCTGCCGGTTCTTGTACAAATGGATATTATGATTACGAAACCTGTTCCTGTGTTTATGATTGTACAGAACCTGCAGGTGGCTGTGGAGCAGGTTTTTTCTGGGATGCAAATAAATGTTATTGCGCTCCCGAGTCAGGGACTAATTGCTATGAACCAATTGGTGGTTGTGGGACAGATTGGTATTGGGATTATGAACTCTGTGAGTGTGTGTCAAATACTTCAGGGTCTTCAACTGATACAACATTTACACCAACACCTACCACGGTAACATACACAGAGACGAACTCCACATTTGACAGGTTGGCATATGAGTCAGAGACGATCATAGGCTGTATAAAAGATAAACTGACAAGTAGTGAATATCAGACCTTTCGCTATAAAATTGCTGATTCTGAAACAGAAAGACAATATATCCAAACTCTTAGTGAAAAGATCAGGTTTTGCTGGACTCAACATGTAGACCTGTCGAATGATAGTCCACAAGAAGCCTTGTCCTCCACAAGAAACACAATCGAAAACGAGTCCTGTCTGATCCGTGTAATCGGTGAAGCCGCTTATAAAGACATATATCAAGGTTTAAGAGAGCCAACTGACAGGGAAAGGCTGGCTTTCAAAGGCTGTTACGAAACAAAGACATACCGCAAGGTTACTTACAAAACTGATGAGGAAGAGATTGATGACACTGTACATCAATGTCTGAAGACTTCGTTGGGTGATGCTGTGTACACAAAAGTGGTAGATGGTCAAAGTCAGCCGACTTCAGTGCAGCTTAAAAAAATTAATGCCTGTTTTGGTGTTGTTGCACAGCCATTCGATGAAGGTTCGACCTATAAAGCTCCGGACAAGGTCGTAGCTTGTCTTCAGTCCGCTTTAGGAAAAACTGTTTTTAGTCAGATCAACTCAGGCAAAAGAGTACCAACTACGCAAGAGAGAGAAAAAAGCAAAGCTTGTTTCAATGGTGTCAATCCACTGCAGAAAAAATTTCTGCCACCTCCTGTTGAGGAAGTTCCTTTTTTGGACGAAGAACCCGGGTTGGTAAAAGTTGCAGTTGCCAATCAAGTTAAAAAGAAGGTGAAAAACAAGGAAGTCGGCGGAGCAGTAGTTCTTTCTGGTAATGGTCCACCCAACTCTACGGTTAACATTTATATTTATTCAGATCCAATCGTAGTTACGACAGAAACTGACGAGAATGGGGATTGGGTATATGAGCTTAAAAATCCGATCGATGGTGAAAAGCATATCGCGTATGCAACTGTTAGGAACAGTGAAGGCAGGGTGGTAAGGTCATCTGTTTTTGATTTTACTGTGGTTGCTGCAGACACAGATTCCGTTCAGGCTCTTTTGGACGAGTCAAAGTCTTCTGATGCGCAGAAAAAGTTTGTGAAGTCTGCAACCATAATGGTTGCTATTGCTTCTTTGGTAGTAATAATAATCGGAATTATTGTTTATCTAAAAAATGCAAAGCTTTTAAAAGAAGCCGCAGAAAAGGCTTCCGGTCAGTCAGCGGGTGTTACCTCTGACGGGAAGAGTGAAGGAGAGAGTGGTTCCGGTCCCGTAAATTGACTCGATGTATATTTGCCCTCCCAGAAGTTCAACAATTTGTTTGATTATCCAAAGGCCTAATCCTGTTCCTCTCACTTCTTTAGTCTTTTCATCTTGAACTCGATGGAATTTTGTAAACATTTTGCTCAGGTGATCAGGTGGTATTCCTATTCCGGTATCCGAGACTGCCACTTTGATGCTGTCTTTTTCAACTGCCGATGAGACCTTCACTTGTCCTTCAAGTGTGTATTTAATGGAATTGCTGACCAAGTTTGCAATAACCTGTCTTAGCCTGTCCGGATCGGTTTGGATGACAGGAAGTTCACCTTTTTCTACTAAAAGCTCAAGATTTTTACCTTTTGCTTGTGGTCCAAAAGTTTTTATTACATTGTCGATAATTTCATTTACCTGAACATCCTTCATTTCTACTTTGATCCTGCCCTGCTCGATCCGTGACACATTCAAAAGATCTTGAATTAGATTGTGAAGATCATTCGTGAGAGTTTTAAGAGTATCAACGTCACTTTGAAGGCCCGTATTTTTTATGGGTGTGATCTTGTCTTGCAAAAGTTCCAGATAACCGACAAGACCTGTGACCGGTGCCTGCAGTTCATGAGATGCCATTGAAATGAATTCATCTTTCAGCTTGTCTAGTTCCTCGAGTTTTTTGGTTTCCATTGCCTTTCTGTAAAAAATGAAGTGATTCAGAAGAAGCGCAATTGTCGCCGCGACTAAAATTACTAAAATTGTGATCGAGTCCTTTGACGTTCTGCTTAGCAATTCGTCTACCGCCTGAACGGTTATTTTTGTTGCAAGAATGTAGTAGCTGTCGTTATCCTTAACAATAGGTACTGTCACATCCCAAACATTTTCCTGCAGATGGATATCATAGTTTAACCCGGCGTAAGATTCATCAAAGCCCATGCTGACCGTGAGGTTAGCCAGCTCTGAAAGCACTGGGTCCTGCGAGGTGATGTTGGGGTCTGTTGATGTAAGTAAATTCAGATTTGTTCCCTTCTGCACCACTATCGTTGCAGACTGCAGATCTACATTGCTATCTACAGCTCCTTTCAAAAGAGTGTAAAGGGTTTGTGTATCACCCAGATTTTGACTGACCGCCGGCTTTAGGGTTTCAGAGATACTGGCAGCTTGGTGGCGAATCAAAAAATTCACATCTCTTTTGAAGTTTTTAAGATTCCAGACTGTATTGACTATTAAAAGGACCGGGATGGTAACAATTATGATGATCGGATAAATAAGCCCCGCAGGTTTTGCTATCTTTGTGAATTTGGAAAGCAAGTTTTTAATTTTGAACATTAATTAAGATTAAATCAGTCACAGAGCATAAGTCAAAATAGGAAACTAATGCACAAGGGACGGACCCTTGTGCATATACATATATAATAGCTGGAGTTTTTCTTTAGATACCAAAGGATTGCATTAGGTTATAAACCAAAAATGCTGGCCAAACGAGAGCTTTGAACAGTCCAACCACTACGGATACAAAAGTTGTTGCACCCTGCAGGTAATATATTGCGGCTCCGATAAATCCAAAAAACCATACTCCTCCACAGGAACCACCATGCTTTTTAACAACTTTTTTCTTTCCGCAGTCCATGTCTTCGAACTTTTTTACACCCCTTTCGATCCATTCTTTGACCTTTTCCTCAGTTATTTTTTCCTTTTTTGCTGCCATTAATTCTCACCTCCTGACTAGATATTATCACATTGATTTCTTCACCAGCGAGCCCCATTTGTATGTATAAGTATTTATAAACTTTAACTGTTTTGATTGATATAATTTGTTATATGTCCGCCGGCGATTTATTGCTTAGTATATTAATTAGCTTTTTGGTTGTAAAAAGTACTCCCACATCCCCTTACGGTCAATATAAATTAAACAAAAATCAATTGTTTAACATCACTTTTGAAAGGTTTATTATGGTTTCCGGAGCTTATATAGCTGGAAATGCAATTCTTTCTTTCACATTATTTCCTACTGTTTCTAGGATCATAAGAATACAAGATGCTGAAGCTCTATTTGTAGTTATTAAATTGATAGCCTATTCAGTAATATATCTTTTATCTTCTGCTCTGTATAAATTAGTTGTGAAAGAAAATGATGAGATTAGGGGAGTATCAAAGTATTATTCCAAAGGAAAGACAGATAAATTAATTGCTACGACACAAGAACAAAAAGAAGTAGTTTCATATACACAGACTATGATTGTTAGACCAATACTTAACGGTGTAATGTATATTGTTGTATGTATGGTAGTTGCTCTTGTCAGTGGAATCATTTGGTTAAGCCATATCTCTAATTGACTACTTTAATGATCGGATCTTTCTAAACATGGGAAGTGTTTTGCAAATTAATCTTGAGTGGTTTGGCCTTTTTCATAATTAACCTTTCCAATGGATAAATGTATACTGTTTTTGTTAAAAGGTAAGTGTGAAGGGGGTGATTGTTGTGAATAAAACTACTAAGTGTGATCATAAATGGGTGAATGCTGGTCTTTGGCATGGTAAGACGCCAGATGGAAAACCTACGGGAGGACAGATGTTTAAATGTACTGTGTGTGGAGAAAGAGTAAATAGCATGCAGAAAATTAAAGAAATGGGCGGGTCTTACGATCCGCAGGCTCAGAATATTTTTGGTACACCCAAGGAAGAAGAATAGGTTTTTTATTTTTTTGCAGTGTGTGGAGTTGTTAAATACGTATTGTTTTGTTAGTGAATTAAATCAATTAAATAATGTGAATTTGGGACATTTATTATTCTTTGATTTATATTCTTCTCAGTTGTTCCAACAATACAATATTGTCTAAATGATCTTCTATAATTTCAGGTTCTTCAAAGATCTGATCTAGATACCTGTCTTCTGTAAAAGGAGAACTACCTCCTTGTAATAACTGCCATCTATCGCTATTTCTAAGACAATAATAGATATTTCCAGAAGAAAAGCTTACAGTGTATCCATCGTCACCAATTTCTGTACGGGGTGGTATTTTCTTGGGATTTTGCTCTGTGTTTTCACGGCAAACTATCTTGGGGGAAGTTCTATCCTTACTGATAAGGCTACGGAGTCTTTCGATAATAAATCCCATAGCTCCTAGATTGTAGCACTCAATCTTCTTTTTACAAGATTTTTTAAACCAAATACCTAGTACAAAGTGTCAAGCTCTACTTATATACTGAGAATATGCTTGCAAAGATCAATAGTGGAGCGACGGTGGGGCTGGATGCAAGACTCGTTGATGTTGAGGTAGATATTCCCAATGAGGGGCTGCCAAGTTTTACGATAGTAGGAACGCAATAGGAGAATTTGGCTTCAGTTTTTATATCTAACCTCTCTCCATTGGCTAGTTGTAGTAGATAGTATTAGATATTTGAATACCACCCGAGGGACGGTTGCTTTTGGAGTCTACTTGAATATAAAAGTATGTTCCATTGTGTATTTCTTTTAATTACTACCTTCAATTATATCAAGTAATTTTTGATTTTTTTCTTTTTGATCAGCGAATTTTACGAACCAATCCTTTAGATTACCTTTTATTACCGTATTGTTATCACAAATATTTTTAAGTGATTCTCGAACAATTTCACTATCCATTACTCCCTCTAAATTTATGAGTCTGTTATACAGCTCAGCAGAAAAAACATTGAATTGTTTTATTTCACCTTTTGAATAAGGAAATTTTGTATACGGTTCATGAAAATATCTAGTATGCGCACTAACATAATTAATTATTTCCTCAAATCTTGTCATTCCTTCTTCATTTGTCTTAAGCAGGTCTTCGTCACTTTGTGTTCCTAATTCCATTAGTGGTGCTAGAAACCAACCATCACCCAATTCTAAATAACCAAAAAGAGTATTTACATGTTTACCGGTATATTTTATGTCTTCTCTTTTTCTCAATTTTGCAACAGCTTCATCTACACCCCCTTGAACCATATATTGGCCATTATTACCCCAGAAAGCAGGATAACCCATTCTCTTCAAATGATTTTCTACATGTTTAGAAATTTCCGCCTGTAAATCCTCTTTTAATCTAAACTTATCACTTTCAAGGCGATATAACTCTTCCGTTGAAGAAAAATCTCTCTCTTCTAGTTTTTTTTGAGCTTTATTTAATTCCTCATATGTCTTTTTTGGAAGTCTTATATCAACACTTTTAACTCCTTTCGGTATTTCAATATCTTGGGGCTTTTCTGATAACCAGATTATCATTGAACCTTCGGGTATTTCCATATCATGAGACCAAAAAGTGTCTACTGCATACAGACTTTCAGGTTTACCGTTTGACTCCACCAAATTTTTTCCTGGACACAGAAGCACTGCCCCTGATTCTACCCAAGAATTACTGTAGTGTTGTGTAACAAAGTGATTTATTGTCCAATGTTGAGTTATTCGAGGTATTTCTCCTTTTGAGGAATCTATAGCAGTTTGAGAGACGAGTTTCCTGTTTTTATTTATAAGCTGGTTTTTTGGATTAACCAGTGCTCTAACAAAACAAATATTATCCCAATCCAGAGGTTCACCTTCATGCCAAGTAGTATCTAATTGTTCTGGAGATTCCACGATGCATTCATTTTACTATATATATCATTTAAACCTAAAAAGTAGGGTAGTCCTTCGATTTCATTCAGGATAAATAAACTTTGCCGCGCCCTTCTGAAGTTTTAACGAAAGAGGGTCAGGAACTTCTTTCGTTAAATAAATCTTAAAGTTTCCGTTTAATCTGGTTATACTGAGAATATGCTTGCAAAGATCAATAGTGGAGCGACGGTGGGGCTGGATGCAAGACTCGTTGATGTTGAGGTGGATATTCCCAATGAAGGATTACCCAGTTTTACGATAGTAGGACTTCCTGACAAGGCGGTAGAAGAAAGCAGGGAAAGGGTGCGATCTGCAATAAAAAACTCCGGCGCGGATTTCCCGACAACTAGAATTACCGTCAATTTAGCCCCTGCTGACCTGCCAAAAGTAGGTCCCGCATATGATCTTCCTATCGCTTTAGGGATTTTAATAGCTGACGAGCAAATAATGCCAATAAACGAGAAAGCGCTATTTTTTGGTGAATTATCTCTTGATGGATCACTTCGTCATACCAACGGGATACTTCCAATGGTCTATATGGCCAAGAAAAAGGGGATTAAGAAAGTTTTCGTGCCAAAGGTGAATGCAAGAGAGGCGTCTGTTGTTGGAGGAGTGAAGGTTTATCCTGTTGAGACGCTTTTGGAACTGGTCAGGTATTTTTCTGGAACTGTAACAATTGAGCCGGAGGAGAAACTGGCTTTGAGTAAGTTGATAAAAAGCGCTGAGGCTGAATTTGATTTTTCTGAGATCATCGGACAGGAGCATGCAAAGCGTGCTGCAGAGATAGCAGCTGCTGGGTCGCACAATATCTACATGAAGGGGACACCAGGGAGTGGTAAAACAATGCTAGCGCGTGCAATTCCGGGAATTTTGCCTCATTTAACAGAAGAAGAGGCTTTGGAAGTCACAAAAATTTATTCGATAACCGGAAATTTGGGAGCTGATCAAGCAATTGTAACAACGCGGCCATTCAGAAGTCCACACCATACAACGAGCCGAATTGGTCTTATTGGTGGCGGAACCAACCCTACTCCAGGTGAAGTTTCCCTCGCCCATCGAGGGGTGCTTTTCCTTGATGAATTCCCTGAGTTTCCGAGAAATGTACTGGAGTCCTTACGTCAGCCAATGGAAGACGGTGTTGTTACAATATCACGTGCAAAAGCAACAGTTACCTACCCTGCTCAATTTCTTCTAATTTCAGCCTCGAATCCCTGTCCTTGTGGATATTACGGAGATAAAAAGAGGGCTTGCAAGTGTCTTCCGGGTCAAATCGCACGGTATCAAAAGAGAGTATCGGGACCGATCTTAGATAGAATTGATATTCATGTTGATGTTCCCAGTGTTGATACACAAAAGCTGATAGGAAAAGATGATGGCAATAGAGAAACCAGCAAAGAAATTCAAAAGAGAGTTCAAAGGGCAAGGGATATACAAACAGAAAGGTTTAAAAAGCTCAACAAGAGTAAAAGAAAAAAGACTATCAATTCAAATGCTGAGATGAACACAAAGCTAGTTAAAACTTATTGCCCACTCTCCTCTGAGTGTCGCACAATGATGCAAAGTGCAGTTTCAAGTATGAATTTATCCGCCAGATCTTACTTCAAAGTAATTAAAGTTGCTCGTACTGTGGCAGACCTCGAAGGTTCAGACGAGATCACAACCAACCATCTCGCCGAAGCTCTCCAGTATAGGCCAAAAGATGATGGAATTTGATATGACTATTTATTATGATAGGGAGCTGGATGTTGTTCAATTAAATTGTCTAAATAACTTTCGACCTGTACGTGTCTGGTATTTCCAATATATGGACAAAAACTTCTATAATCAGGTACTTTATGATCAAAATAAGTTAAAGTCTGTCCATTTTCGATTCTATGAGTAGGAGATCTTTCTTTTAACCACACATAATCATCATCTCCAATCACCTCTCTCATGGTTTTAATTGTCCTGCCCATAAAAATCTCAACATCTACATCATTTTTTATAGCTTCTTGGTTGATTTTACTCACAGATTCGTTAGTCATAAATGGAATTACAACAATAAATCTTCTCATGCCAAATCTTTCCGCTCCGAAATGAACATGATCACTTACTTGAGTACCAGAGTAGCTGGCATCTTCAATAATTATTCCTGTTTCATATTCACCAACTAGTTGTTTATCAAAATAGTCTACTGTTGGGATTGTTAATATGGTATCGTCTGGGAAATATTCTCGGCATAAGCCCTTAACCCACTCAGCACTCCTATGTTTTCCCCCAGAATAATAAATATATCTTGTCTTCTTGGGATCAAGTGTTACCAACCGCTCTTTTCTGGCCAATTCATAGACTCCTAACAATTCACTTTCGAACTGGTCTTGGCTTATTTTATTTAGTCCTGCTAATAATTTTTCTGCGACCGCTTTAGCTTGCTCTTTATCCCTAAACAAATTAACAAATTGACCTTTCCACTTCTCTGTTTTTGCTATACTTAATTCCTTATTAACAGTTGGAGTATATTGAATTTCAATATTACCTGAATCTACCATGAATTAATTTTATCAAAAAATTCTAATCATGAGGTTTTTTAAAACTTTTTATACTATCTACTACGACCAGCCAATGGAGATTGGTGAGGGTATTATCGAAGGGTTTAACTGCTTCTTTTTTGTAATCATTGAGCTGTAATAGGTTTTGTACAAACACTAGTAATAAATCCATTAGAAAATTGAGCGTGCATTTTTGCAGTATAACTGCCAGGATTGGTATATGTATGGAATAGATTACCATTAAAAGAAAAGTCTGTATCCCAGGTTCCATCTCCGTCAAAATCCCACTGAATACCATCGACATAATGACCACTGATCCCTCCGTAAACGCTGTAAATAAAATTAACTGTTAATGGTGTGCTTCCGGATGATGTGTCTGTTACTATGCTGCAAGTGGGAGCGGAGGTTGGTGTTGGTGTTGGAAGTGAAGTTGGGGTAGGTGTTGGCGCATCACCTTGGACCGTTACATTGGTAGTTGTTAATTGTCCGGAGTTTACAATTATATTTTTTGAACCTGTCCACTGGCCCTTATATTGAATTCTAACTGAATATGGTCCGGCTGGTGCTTGGGAAAATGTAACCTCGGGACTTCCCTGTCTTGCAATGCGAGTGTCTTTTTCGGATGTCATATTCTGAAGCACTGCATAGCCTGATTGAGCGGAAAGCTCAACTATCTGATCGCCAACGAGATTTCCAGAAGAAGCAGATATGGTAACTTTGACAGCTCCTGTAGAAGAGGTAAGGTCATATGGGTTGGATGATGCTTGTGGTGTAACTGTTGGGGTAGGTGTCTGTGTAACTGTTGGTTTAGGTGTGGTAGTGACACTTTCATTAGGTGTTGAACTGGGAGTTTGATATGGAGCTGGAGTTGTTATTTGAGTTTGGTTTTGAGAACCGACCTCATTCTCCATGTCAGGATATTCTGAGCTTATTTCACTAACTGGATCTACTTCAGCCTTGTTATTATTAAGCTTGTCTGGTTGAAGAAAAAGTTTTTTTGCAAATATCCCAGAGGTGACTAGTACAAAAGTTGCAACGATGGCAATAATAACAATTTTCTTTATCGGAAAATTATGTTGCTTTTCATTATTACTATAAGAAGTGTAAGTGTGGTCGATATCGCCTTCAAAACTAGATGATGGTTTTTGGGGAAACGGAAGATCAGTCTTTCGGGAATTTAACTGATCGGATCGTGTTGGGTCAGCGGAATTATCGTTTTTTTCAGAGAAAGAATCATTGTTTGAAGTTTGGTATTTATCAATCTCCTCTTGATTCATAGATTGATGTTAACAGAATTGTTTTTCTTCAGCAATGAATCTCTAATTAGATCGTATTCGCAAAAAATATTTACAAAATTAGTTAGGGTACATAGTAATATTAAGTAATAACAATATTGACCCAAAAACGATAGAATATAAATATTTTCTTTATGAATTCATTTATCACTTTTTTAAAGAAACATTCCTATACCTCTGCTTTTGTGATTAGTGTGGGGTTGAGTTTTTTGCTGTATGGGAACACATTAAAAGGAGAGTTCGTTTATGACGATGCCTTTTTTGAAAGTAGGCAGGAGATTCGGGATATTGGCTATTTACCAAAATTATGGATAGAGTCTTTTATCCCGGATAACCCCAAAGCGAGTCTTTTCCGACCCCTTGTAACTTCAACATTTCTTCTTAACTTTTTTGTAACTGGAGAATCTACCTTTGGATTTCATCTTGTGAATATTTTATTTAACGCTATTGCCTGCTTTTTGTTATATGTGCTGGTGCTGAAGCTATTCAATAACCAGTTACTTGCAATACTGACTGCATTAATATGGGCATTTTTTCCAATTCATACCGAGTCGGTGGCGTATATCAAATCAAGAGATGAGATACTGTCCACAGTTTTTCTTCTTTTGGGCTGGATCGCATTCATCAAAGCCACGAAGTCTCAAAAAGTTAACATTAAATATGCTGCTTTGAGTTCAATTTTTTATATCTTTGCAGTTTTTTCCAAGGAGTTTGCTTTTTTTGGGATATTTTTATATTTGGCTACTTATTACTTACAGAAAAAAACAGCAATTATCAATACGATCAGGTTAGGATTTTTTTATGTTCCACCCTTTCTGGTATATCTCTTATTAAGAATAAAGGCGCTGGAGCAATATGCGTTTAACCCACGTCCTGTGATATATGCGAACAACCCGCTTGTAGGTGAAAATATATTTGTAAGGATATTGACTTCTTTCAAGATTGTTTACATCTATTTACAAAGAACTTTTTTACCGTTTAAGCTTTCTGCCAGTTATTATTTTCGGGAAGTTGAGCCTGTTAAAAATATTTTTACCTCATGGGAAGCGCTGTTTGGAATTTTGTTTATTATTTTCTTACTGATCTTGATCATCCGGAAAAGAACTCGAAAAAACCCGCTAGGAATTGGGGCAATTATGTTTTTAGTATCTTACTATCCTCTTTCCCAAATTCCCCCTCTTGGGGGTAAGGCGGATATTGTGGCAGAAAGGTGGATGTATTTTCCTACAGTTGGCTTGGCAATTATTCTAGGATATATCCTGACTAAGTTAGTTGAGAAAAGGCGTTCAGCAGGCTTGATTTTCTTTGGCTCACTTCTTATTTTGTACGGGGCTAGAACCATAACAAGAAATAGGGTATGGTTGTCAGAGAGAACACTTTACGAATCAATAATAAAAGATGCACCGAGAAGTACTCAAGGGTATTATCTGACAGCACAGCTTGAAATAAGAGAGGGAAATCTCGAGAAAGCAAAAGAGCTTTTGCAAACTGCAAATGGGATCTATGATTCACATCCAAACGTGGTCAGATCTCTAGGTTATGTTTCCTATCTTGAGGGTGACTATGATTCTGCAGAGCAGTATATCAAAAAGTCAATATCTCTCAACAGGGACTATGAAGGAAATCTCTTGTACGCAATGACTCTAGCAAAACAAGGTCGTTGTGGACTTATGATACAGGGAGGTGCAAAAATGCTCGAAAACTATCCCGAAAGTAGCGAGCTTAAGGAACTTATGGCAGTTTGTTTCTATAAGCTTGGATTAACAGAAGAATCTATAAAATTCTTTGATTGGGTGCCTGGAGAAACACATGAGGATAAAGTGTATTTCATTGACTCCTTCTAAAAGTTGATTAACCATATCTCCACCAATTTTCTAAAGAATATTCCTACGAAATCAAAATGTCGGAATACGATCTTATACTGTTTTAACAATGTCTGCCTTGTCTTGCCAAAATATTGCACTCCGGGAGTGCAATATTTTGGATAAGAACTTATCAGGCTAGTTTGGGTTCAATAAATGATCACTGGTATGGACCTTTTTAACTGAAGCCTTCCTAATAGACAATTTCCTCAATGAGGATATTGTCTTTCAAAATGGTAAGTGTTTTGCCACAAGAGTTTTGTTATTAATGATAAAAAATTAGAAGTTCGAAACTGGTTGAATATTAGGAGTATCAATGTGGATGAAAAACATTTTGTAAACAAAGATTCCATATAAAACCCCTGCAATAATAAGAAAAATTCCAACTGCCCTATCTCCCTTGATTAACATGTTTATGATCCCGAGGATCAGTACGATGACAGGAGAGATTGGAATCATATAACCAAAAACGGAAAACACCTTCCACCACAGCATATTATTAGAATCGGGCCATAAAAAATCAATAGCACCTAAAGATAAATAGGGAAACGCTACAACAAAGATGGCAAATAATAATATGAAGTAATCCGGAACTTTTTTACCCTTTTTCTTCACAATCTAATCTTACACATGATTTAGTTTAAATGTCTATCGAGGTGTGTAGGAATGTTTGGTTTGAATCGGGTCAAGTCAAGACATAAAAAGATACGCATAGTAGTATTGACTCAAGTCCCACTATGCATGGTTTATTACTTTGATTCCATCTTGAGTTAGTGCAAATGTGACTGTTATTATTTTATTAGAGTTAGTTAACGGATGTTAAAAAAGAAAAAACTACTGACCTATTCAGTTGTAATCGTTCTTGGGGCGTTTATATCAGTTGTTATTTACTTTTACTTTTATACAACTTTATATCCAGGAGTAAAGAATTTTTTTTATCGCAAATTTTTGTTCGAGCGAGAGTGTTATAAAAAGGGGGGAGAAATTGTTTCTTCAAATGAAGTAAGCTTTATTGTTCATCACCCTGATGAAGTTTGTGCTTTTCGCTATTCAGATGCTGGAAAAGAATGCTTCGACGGTAGCGAGTGTCAGGGTGCATGCATTCTGGAAAGATATTCTTACGGATGGCGGAACGAGAGTGAATATCTTTCTTCAAATCCTGAGAGCGAAAATAAAATAGGTAGCTGTCAGAGATATAAAAATATGGAATGTTTTATTGAGAGGAAAGAAGGAAGAATTATTTTGCACCATTGTCCTATTGAATAATTATCAATTTACTTAAACTTAACACCGAGGGTTAATCAACTTCGGACCTTGGCAACTTTTTAATAGATTAGGGATAGGTTGAGCTAGGTTAAGGTCATATCTCTTGAATGTTTAAATTGCATAATATCAAATTGGGATCGCCACTTTACCTTTCGTAAATTCTTACACCAGAAGCAGTAAAATTGTTAACTTAATTTGCTAATACAGAACATTTATCGGCTTAATATTAATAGAATCTCAGATTGATAGTAAAGTTATTTAATTGTGTTATGTAAAAATAAGTTAAATACTATATACATGTTTATATTTTTGTTATAGGTTTATTAGTGTAATAACTGTTTTGGTTTATTAATGATACGGATGATAATTTAGTTCGCTCAAATAGATCAAAGTAGATTCTATCGCGTTGCTCCAGAACGACGATATGATATAGATTCTGATTCCAGTTTCGGAATGACGTAGTCTATTTGAGATTCTTCAGTCGAAGACTCCTTCTGAATTACGAGAGAGAAAATAGATTGCTTTGTCGTTATTACTTCTCGCAATGACACTTTTATTATTGGGAGAAAATGGATGATAGTATTGGTATAGATTCCGTATCCTAGTCCGTAATGACAATGAACATTTAATAGGGGAGAGATTCTTCGTTATACTCAGAATGACGAATATTTATAAAGTTTCGTGTTTTGGTGGTAGATTTTGCAAACGTTTTGAGTGGCTGGATATTGAATATATGTGTTACTCAATAGGGATTGATAGTCGTTATGTTAATAGTAAATAGTTGATTATTCCTAAGAGGACTATAGTTTGGTGTTTAGCAGTTAGTATTTAGTACTTAGGAAATTGAGTTAATAGTATATTAAATAATTGTACCGTTTTGTACTTTTTACAATTAGTATAACTTTTATAATACAAAAGAATTAATGTTGGGGGAATTAGTGCTGTGGAAGTATAAGAAGTTAGAGTAAAGAATCTTTTATTCAGCAAAGCAATAACAAGGATTATAAAAGGAATCAATAGAATTTAATTCATAAATCCAGTAGATTAGGTTAAACTTGAGGCTGAGGCTAAAATAGAGATGATACAAGATATAAGATTCACGAATCAAGAATAGGTAATAATAAGGAAGATCTTCGAAGAAAACTTTTAATTACCAATAATAGAGGATATCAAAGACACACAAAATACTACATATTGACATTATTAGGATGGTTGGTAACACTTAATGTAGAGTCAAAATCAGGAAGTTATTGTGAACCTAACTTATGCCTAGAAATACAGTGCGGATAATATAAGGAAAACAGCCTTAAATGAAGAAAATACCTGCCCAAACTAAAAAAGAAATCGTACGTAAAGCTCTTTACGAAAATGCTTCAATTAGTGATCTTAGTAGAGGGTACAGCATCTCCCGTAAAGCAATTTATAATTGGATCAATAAATACAAAAAAGAATCAGAAGATAAGTCAAAAGCATTTATACCACAGTATGCAAAGGGAAGAAAACATCCAAAAGCAAAAGCTCATGAGATAGAGAAGAAGCTTCTAAGGATAGTGGCAGATAACCCCAAGATAACTATTAAGCAATTATCATCAAAAGTACCGGTATCTAGTTGGACTGTTTGGAAAATATTGGACCAAAACAATTTAAACACCAAGGATAAGCGTACTGAGTTTGCTGATACATTTGAAAAACAAAATACTGCAGCAGAAGAAAAAAGGGAAGCTGTAATAAGAGCAGTAGAGGAAAACGAAAGTGTAACAAAAATTGCAAAAGAATTGGATGTTGCAAGAAAGACTGTCTATAGCTGGATAAAAAGATACAAAAAGGCAAAAGATCTATCTCTTAAAACTTTCCAGCCAAGATATGTGAGTGGAGAAAAACATCCCAATGCTAAAGTATCAGATGATCTTGAAAAGAAACTTTTGGAAATAGTGACAGAAGATCCGGATTTGGCGATAAGCGAATTGGCGAATAGTCTTCCTGTTTCGGCATATACCGTATGGAAGCTTTTAGATAAACATAACCTTAATACTATTAGTCAGAGAGAGTACTATGCACTTCAAACCTCACAAGCTCTTGAAAAACGTGTACCGTTTGCTTCAATATTAGACTCTTTTGGCTATGTCAGAAAAGAGCTGGAACTACTTTTACAAGTTTCTCGTAAGATCCCAAAGACAGTTGATCTTCAATTAATATCTCCAATTAAAAGTTACCTTTCAACTTTAATTATTAGTACTTCAAGACGACTTTCATTATATATAAATAGTTTAAGTAACTATTTGCGCTTTGTAATTAGAAAGGCATCATTTGCACTTGATCAATTGGTTAATGATGTTGGCCGTTTCACTCTAAACCTTTCAAGATTTACGCTAACGCGCCCCAGACATTCCTATTATTATGCAACTTTAGTACTACTAATAGTACTTTCACTTGGATTTGCGGATAGGATAGTCAAACTTATTCCTGAAGAAACTGTGTCCCAGGTAAGCCAGAGACTTTCAGAAAACACTAGACTTGCAGCACTTTTATCAGAAGAGGAAGAGGAACAAGAAGTAGAAAGACTTATCAGTGGCAATTACATTATAGAAGGAGACACCGACTTACAAGTTACCGGTACACCAAAGTTTAAGATCACTAAAGTTGCCAGTGCCTTTGAAGTTGATCGAAAAGATAGTATTGACCTATCTCAGGTAACTCCGACTATAAAACCGGAAGTAACAATAACCGGTCCAAGCGGTCAAAATATTAAAGATTTTTCATTACAAGAAACTAACGAAGGAGAATTTGAGGTGATCTTATCAGATTTTTCAAAAATTAAGCCGGGGCTATATGTGTTGGGTGTAAGCGACGAAACCGGTACGCAGATAACACAAAATTTCAGTTGGGGGATTTTAGCGATAAACACCAACCAGACAACCTATAATACTGATGAAAATATCGAAATTTTAATCACTGTATTGGATAGCAAAGGAATACCAAAATGTGATGCAGATCTAGCATTGGTTATCAGAAATACAGAAAATGACGACTACACGTTAATGACAACAGCAGATAACGAAATAAAAGTAAATGATGGTTGTGAGACAGATCAAAAAACTACAGAACCAGACTACAGTGCATCACTATCTGAACTTTCAGAAGGTGAATATGAAGTTGAACTCATTGCCAGTATAGATAGTACAAATCACAAAGTTTCATCTGGATTTAAAGTAGCAGAAGAATCTGAGCTTGCCGATTTTGAAGTCAGCCGTGCGGCACCAATTAAAGTAGCTTCGGGTGAGGACTACCCAGTTGTTATAAGAATTAAGGCTAATAAGGATCACAAGGGGCAGGTTATTGATAAAGTCCCCAGTAATTTCCTGGTCAAACCGTTTGGAAAAGCTAAGATTGAGATCGATCCTGAGACCAGTAGTTTGGTAGATGAGGAATTTAGTGTAAAGGTAAATGGTGAAAATGAGCAGCTTTTGATCTGGGATGTTGATTTTAAGGCTGGTGGAACGTATTCCTTGACTTATGCTTTTTCCGATATGGGCAGTGATTGGACAAACTACTACCTCGGACCAGTTGAAATTGAGGGAGCGGAGGTAGATAAGATTTGGGAATTCAGGCAGGATCCGAGTGCTCCAGCGGGTAAGGTTACGCAAAAGATGCGCTACGGTAGGGTCAGGGTGGAGGAAAAAATGCTTGAGATCAGGGGCAGGAAAATGAAGACCTTCATGGAGAAAGCTCATGTAAAGGCAGGGGAAACTCCAAAGATAGTACTGGAAGATCTAACATTATCTGATTCCGGCTCGCAAAATCCGGGATTGATGCAAAGACTTTTGGGAATTGCGCAGGAAAATGTTGATGACAGCCAATTTACTACCGGAATAAAAATAGAGGTAATTGATAATGACGGTAATAGGGAATATGTTACCAACATTGAGCAAATTACTGAAACAGTAGAAATCCCACCACAATACTTAAAACCCGGCAGACACATAGTAACAATAACGGATGTTGAGACGGGCAACTTTGTTGAACAAGAGTTTTTATACGGTGTTTTGGCACTTAACTTGAATAAATCTGTTTATAGTTTGGGAGAAAGTACTTATATTCAAATGGCATCGCTTGACGATGGAGGCCAGACTGTGTGTGACAGTAACTTAGAATTAACAGTTTATGATCCTGAGGGAGGCGTTGAAACATACAGCATGCAAGAAGGAACGATCAGTGTTAGTGATGAGTGTCTACTAAATAACGTAACTGATGAGCCTGATTACTTTGTTTATTACCCTATAAACAATCTAGGTGAATATCGTACAGTTTTGACTAATCTTGAAAATGGTTACTCGGTAGATGGGAACTTTCTAGTTGAGGAATCTCCCCAATACTCGATTGAACGTGTTGGAGCAACACGAATAAATCCTTTTAAAGCTAAATATGTGATGACGTTCAATGTTGAGTCAAAGGATAATTTTTCTGGAGAATTGATCGAAACAGTTCCTGATGGTTTCCAAATTTCTGAGTCGGATGAATTTTCGGTGAATGGCCAAGAGATATTATGGAGTTTAGAACTTAATGCAGGAGAGCAACAATCTTTTATATATGAGTATCAAGCACCGAAAGTGTCACCTGAACTATATCTACTCGGTGAGGCAAGACTCGTAAATGATGGAAACGAGGTTTTCTCCGAATATAGAAAATGGCAGCTTGCATCTGACGCAACTATATATATAACGAGCGGGACCAGTTGGCAGGTGCCGAGCGACTGGAATGATAGTGACAATACTGTTGAAGTTATTGGAGGCGGAGGCGGAGGTGCAAATGGAGCGGCAGAGTCAGGTGGTAACGGAGGGGTCGGCGGAGGCGGAGGCGGAGGCGGAGGCTATGCAATCGCTACAAATGTGGACCTAACACCGGATGATTATGTTACTGTGCAAGTTGGACAGGGAGGAACCGTCGGAAATCCCGGCACACAAACTTATTTTAATGGAGGCAGTTGCGCAACCTCTTCCGTTTGTGCAACAGGCGGAGGTGCAGCGTCAGGAGCAACAGGGGGAACGGCAGGAACTTATTCTGTAGGAACAGGATATTCAGGAGGGTCAGGGGGCGGTGGAGGCGGTGTGGCCAATGCGGGTGGTGGAGGTGGAGGAGGTGGCGGCGCGGGTGGACCTAATGCAGCCGGTGATGGTGGCACAATAGGATCTTCTGCTTCAGGAAATAGTGGAGGGGCAGGTGGTGGTGGAGGACAAGGGGACGGAACAAGCGGAGGCAGCGGAGGAACCGGAGGAACTGCCGGTGGAGGAACTGGAGGAAATGGCGGAAACGGAACTGAATGGGATTCAACGCATGGTTCAGGCGGAGGCTCAGGAGGCGGAGGCGGAGGCAGCAGAAATGGCAATGGAGGACCTGCCGGAACAGCTGGAACTTATGGTGCGGGCGGTGCAGGTGGCGGAGGTGAGGGGCGTGGTGGCACGACATTTGGTTCGGGAGCATCGGGAAGAAATGGATTGATCGTTGTTGATTATACCCCGCCACCCAATTCTCCCCCGACGATCAACGTTGACGAGCCGGATGGGTCCGGTGATGAGATCGCGGAAGGGGCTAACTTCACCGTCCAATACGATCTTGAGGATACAGATGACACTGTAACGGCCGACTTTTACTATGATACAGATGGCTCCGGCCTTGACGGAGTTGCAATATCAGGTTGTCAGGATCAACCTGAAGACACTGACAACACATGTACTTGGGATACAACAGGAGTTACTCCTGGAACATATTATGTTTATGGTGTGACAAGTGATGGGGTCAACCCTCAGCAAAGTGATTACTCATCCGGGGTTGTGACGATCAATGATGCTCCAACGATCAATGTTGATGAGCCGGATGGAACAAGCGATGAGATCGCGGAAGGGGCTAACTTCACGGTTCAGTATGATCTGGATGATACTGATGATCTGGTTACAGCTGACTTTTATTATGACACCAATGGGAGTGGTCTTGACGGAGTTGCAATAAGTGGATGTGCAGGTCAGGGAGAAGCAACAAATGGAACTTGCAGCTGGGACACAACGGGGGTAACACCGGGAACATATTATGTATACGGAACTGTGAGCGACTCAGTTAATTCGCAGGTTTCTGATTACTCTGCCGGGGTAGTAACTATAAATGACGCACCAACAATAAATGTTGATGAGCCGGATGGAGCTGGTGATGAGATCGCAGAAGGTGCAAATTTTACAGTGCAATATGATCTTGCCGACAGTGATGACTCGGTTACAGCTGATTTTTACTACGATACTGACACTACAGGTCTAAATGGGGTGGCGATCAGCGGATGTTCCGCACAAGGTGAGGGAACGAACCAGACATGTTCCTGGGACACAACAGGTGTGACCCCGGGCACTTACTATATTTATGGAACTGTCGATGATGGTGTGAATTCGCCGGTAAGTGACTATTCATCTGGAGTGGTGACAATAAATGATACACCGACGATCACGGTTGATGAGCCGGACGGTGTGGGAGATACTATTTTGGAAGGAGCGAACTTTACCGTTCAATATGATCTTGATGATACTGATGATCTGGTTACAGCTGACTTTTATTACGATACAGATGATTTGGGACTTAACGGTTCAGCTATAGCAGGTTGCCAAGATCAGGATGAAGATACAGACAACACTTGCACTTGGGACACAACGGGAGTAATACCAGGTACTTATTATGTTTACGGAATTGTCGATGATGGTGTGAATTCTCCTGTCAGTGATTATTCCTCTGGGGTTGTGACAATAAATGACGCTCCTGATATTACAGTTGACGAGCCGGATGGAGCAGGTGATGAAATTGCGGAGGGTGCAAACTTTACAGTCCAATATGATCTAGCAGACACAGATAATGATGTAACCGCGGATTTTTATTATGACACAGATGACTCAGGACTAGACGGATCGGCTATCAGTAGTTGTACAGGACAGGGTGAAGGTATAAATCAAACCTGTATTTGGGATACCACGGGTGTAACACCAGGAACTTACTATGTTTACGGGATAGTTGACGATGGGACAAATCCTCAACAGGATGATTACTCATCCGGGGTAGTGACAATTAATGATGCTCCAACAATTAATGTTGATGAGCCGGATGGGGTAAGTGACACTATCCAGGAAGATGCCAACTTCACAGTGCAGTATGATCTAGCCGATACAGATGACGATGTTACAGCTGACTTTTACTACGATACTGATAGTTCTGGTCTTGACGGAGTTGCGATAAGTGGATGTGCGGGCCAAGGGGAAGGAACAGACCAAACCTGCATTTGGGATACTAATGGAGTAACTCCAGGAACTTACTATGTTTACGGGATTGTAGATGATGGAGTTAATTCGGCAGTTGATGATTATTCATCTGGGGTTGTAACAATAACTGATGCGCCGGATATCACGGTTGATGAACCTGATGGAGTAAGTGATGAGGTGACTGAGGGAGATAATTTCACCGTTCAATATGATCTAGCAGATACAGATGATGATGTTACGGCAGATTTCTACTACGATTCTAACGACTCAGGTCTTGATGGAACGGCAATATCAGGATGCCAAAATCAAGGTGAAGGAACCGACCAGACTTGCATATGGGATACAACAGGAATAACCCCTGGGAATTATTATGTCTATGGGGTTGCCGACGATGGGTACAATCCTGCGCAGAATGATTATTCGTCGGGTGTTGTGACAATTATTTCAGGGTCAAACGATCCTCCAACCATAAATGTTGATGAGCCGGATGGAGTAAGTGATGAAATTGCTGTTGATGCCAACTTTACAGTCCAATACGACCTTGATGATACCGACGATACAGTTACAGCAGATTTTTATTATGATACAAACTCAACAGGTCTAGATGGAGTTGCAATATCGGGTTGTCAAAATGAAGCGGAAGGAACTGACCAAACTTGTACTTGGGATACAACAGGGGTAAGTGCAGGTACCTATTATGTCTACGGGATAGTAGATGATGGAACAAACCCCCCTGTTGACGATTATTCTTCCGGGGTAGTGACAATTAATGATGCACCGACGATTAATGTTGACGAACCAGATGGAGTGAGCGATGAAATCGGAGAAGGAACGAACTTTACAGTCCAATATGACCTTGACGACATTGTCGATACGGTGACAGCTGATTTTTATTACGACTCCGACAGTTCAGGTCTTGACGGCGTTGCAATCAGCGGTTGTCAGGATCAAGGTGAAGGGACAAACGAAACATGCACTTGGGACACAACCGGAGTGAGCCCTGGAACATATTATGTTTATGGGATCGTCGATGATGGATTCAACGCTCAACAGGATGACTACTCAAGTGGGGTAGTGACGATCAATGATGCACCGGAAATAAATGTTGATGAGCCGGATGGAATAAGTGATGAAATAACAGAGGGTGCCAATTTCACAGTGCAATATGATCTTGCCGATACAGATGATGATGTAACGGCTGATTTTTACTATGATGCCAACGCAACTGGTCTTGATGGAACATTGATTGCGGGATGTCAAACGCAAGCCGAAGGGACGAATCAAACATGCACATGGGACACAACAGGTGTGAGCCCCGGAGCATATTATGTTTACGGAATTGTTGATGACGGAGTTAATTCTTCCGATGATAACTATTCAGCCGGAGTGGTAACAATAAATGACTCACCGGATATAACAGTTGACGAACCTGATGGCGTGAGTGATGAAATTGCAGAAGGTGCCAACTTCACAGTTCAATATGATCTTTCCGACACCGATGATACAGTTACAGCTGATTTTTATTACGATACGGACAGCTCTGGTCTTGATGGTGTTGCGATAGCAGGTTGTGCGGGTCAAGGAGAAGGTATAAACCAGACTTGCAGTTGGGATACAACAGGAGTGTCACCTGGGACATATTATGTGTATGGTGTTTCCTACGATGGATTTAACCCATCGGAAAATGATTATTCATCAGGTGTTGTGACTATCAATGACCCTCCTACTATCAATGTTGATCAACCAGACGGAGTATCTGATGAGATTGCAGAAGGTGCCAACTTCA
>JAFGPD010000020.1 GCA_016926185.1 Candidatus Woesebacteria bacterium
ATCAATAATCACCTCCTTAATGTTAAAACTATTAAAGTTATATATTTTAACCTAAGAAGTGTTACCGATGTATCTCAGCCTGCTCAGCTGTTTTTGTCAAAGAAAATTTCAATGAATCTTTATAGAACTTATTACAACAATTATTGACAAGTATAATGCCATGGGACATAAGAACACCACCATGGAAGAACCGGTGTTGTAGGTGTCGGAGTCGGAAACGGCGTACTTGTTGGTGACGTCAAAGGAGTGGGAGTGCCTGTTGGTAGTAAGGTCGGAGTTGGTGTTGAAGTAGGATATTGAGTTGGTGTTTGAGTTGGTTCTAATGTGTCTGTAGGTGTTGGGGTTTCAGTAGGGACTTCAGTCGGAATACGAGTAGGTGTTGATGTTGGTTGTGGAATAAAGGTCGGTGTATTTGTTGGAACCGGAGTATCAGTGGTCGTCGGCGTTATAAATTGACAATCAACAGCTTTACATGCATTCACTCTGCCGTTGCGAAAATAAAAACCGGTTCCGCTAACTTCATCAGCTGATTCTTCCAACTTCTCTCTTACCTCTGAGTTATCCCAACTCGGGTTATTACTAATAATCAATGCTGCCACACCGGACACATGAGGAGCAGCCATTGATGTCCCACTTCTTTGTATATAATCACCACCGTCTGTTGAAACAATATCTACTCCCGGTGCTGCAATATCTACCCAACTCCCATAATTGGAAAAATACGCTTTCTCATCGCTTTCATCCGTTGCGGCAACTGCGATGACATCAGAATAATAAGCCGGGTATGTATAGGTGTATCTACCATCATTACCGGCCGCTGCAACTACAATAACCCCATTATCCCATGCGTACTCAATAGCATTTCTTAAAGTAAATGAACTGAACCTTCCTCCCAAACTCAAGTTAATAACTTCAGCTCCATTATCGGTGGCCCATACTATTCCATTAGCTATCCAAGAGTAATAACCAGCTCCATCCTCATCCAGCACCCTGACAGACATAAGATCAGCTCCGCCCGCAACACCGGCAACTCCCAGCGAATTATTAATAGAAGAGGCAGCGATCCCGGCAACATGAGTTGCATGATCATTGCCGTTTACATAAGTAGTCTGTGGACAACCAGACAATGTACAATCTACACTGACTACGACTTTTCCACTCAAGTCTGGATGACTAGCATCCACTCCAGAATCAACAATGGCAATATCAACATCAGAAGAACCGCCACTCACATCCCAAGCTTCTGGTGCGTCTATTGTATCCAACGACCACTGCTGTTCAAAGAGCGGGTCATTTGGCACATATAAGGATTCGGCTTGATGATCTTTCTCAACATAATCCACAATAAATTTACCCTTAAGTCTATCTATAAATCCCTCAGCCTTTGATCCTGGAACTTTGATGATATAAGTGTTGGGTAACTTTAGTTTTTCGTCCAATTGAAGTTCGTATGCTGAGAGCATTCTATTTCTGAAATAACCTGGTACCAAAGATTTGAATTTGATAACTATCCTTCCATTGTCATCATTAATTGACTCTGATCGAGCGAAAACTGTTTTTTCAGACGATAGTATAATGAAACTGGCAACAATAAGGATAAGCAATAATAGTGATCTCTTCATATATTTGCGTATAGAGTAGACCAATGATGGCTCTTGGTCAAATTTATCCCTTATAAAAACCTGTATTCACTTGTATTTTATTTGAATGGTCTCACCTTTTGTTAGGTCTTTGCCGTTAACAGGAATACCCAAAGACCAACCCAAAGCCTGTGCAACAGATACACCTACTCGAAGTCCTGTAAACGAACCGGGTCCTGTTTCAACCTCAATTGAAGTAAGATCTTCCAATTTAACATTCTCTTTTTTTAAAACCGTATCAATGAATTCCAGTAAATTCTGAGAACTGCCTGTCTTGGACTCTTTTTCAAAAACTTTATCGTCAACTTTTAGAAATATCTTTTTTCTATCAGAAGTGTCAATAAATAATTTCATCAATCTCTCTTAATAACCTTTAGGATGACTTTTATGCCATTCCCATGCACTACTAATAATATCTTTAAGATCAGGTACATTGGGTTTCCATCCTAAAATCTTTTTAGCTTTTGACGCGTTCGCAACTAGTATTGCGTTATCCCCTGGTCGGCGTGGGGCAACAATTGCCTTGATCTCATGTTTACAGACTTCACGAGCTGTCTCAATAACTTCCTTTACAGAATATCCTTCCCCATTTCCCAGGTTACAAACTAAATTATCTTGTTTGTCCAAAGCTTTTAGTGCAAGAATATGTGCTGAAGCCAGATCGAGTACGTGGATATAATCTCGTACACAGGTTCCGTCAGGAGTAGGATAATCATTTCCGAAAATTTTTATATTTTTTCTCTGACCTAGAGCTACTTGCAAAACTAACGGAATAAGATGTGTTTCTGGTTGATGGGCTTCTCCTCGATCGGGTGGTGTTGCACCAGCAGCATTAAAGTACCTTAAAGCAGCATATCGCAACCCTAATGTTTTATTGTACCAAGACAATACTTCCTCGGTAATTCTTTTTGTATGCCCATAAACACTAGCCGGGCCGATAAGGTCAGTTTCAACTAAAGGGGTGTCCTTGCTGGCATATACACCTGCACTGGATGAAAAAACGATTTTTTTTATACCATTTGCGATCGCGGTTTCAACTAGTGTAAAACTGCCAACTACGTTATTTAAATAAAAAACACCTGGGTCTTCCATTGAAACACCTACCTCAATTCGTCCAGCAAATAATATTATTGCATCGTACCTCGTTTCCTTAAAAGTTCTTTCTAATTTTCTCCGATCTAGAATATCTCCCTTGATGAATTTTGCATTTTTTGGAATTGAACTCTTATGGCCCTTGCTCAAATTGTCATAAACAGTAACTTGATAGTTAGATTTCAATAACTCATTAGTTACAACACTACCAATATAACCTGCGCCGCCAGCAACAAATATTCTTTTTTTCATCGTCTGAATATTATTTTCCTCTGATCATCTCCAACGTCCTCAAACTTGAGCCACAAAAGATCGTCAGGATAAACTCCCGAGGCTTTCTCAGCCCACTCAACGGCAATTAAATTTTCCGGATCATTTACAAACTCTTCATAACCCAATTCCAAGAGCTGCTGATTAACATCACCCTCAAGCCGATAAAGATCCATATGATAAAAATACTTAAGTAGTGGTTTGCCGCTTCTAACATCATAATTAGGGTGCGAATCCAGAACAATATTATACTTACGCATAAGAATATATGTCGGAGATATTATGCCCTGTTTAATACCAATGCCTTCAGCCAAGCCCTGAAGAAAAGTAGTCTTTCCAGTGCCAAGATCTCCAGTCAATGTCATTACAAGTGCCCTATCTTCTTTTCTGTGCCAACCCAGAGGTATCCACTCCGCCCCCTGAATGTAGGGGTTACTTTTTAGATCAGTCCCAATTTTTTTGCCCAAGTCAAAAGTTTCTTCGGGGCTTTTGGTAATAATTTCCATATAGCAAAAATTGCGGCAGATGCACCTATTGTATCAAACAATATATCATATAGGCTAACTTCACGCGTAGGAACAAAGGTTTGGTGGAACTCATCTGTCAAAGAAAATATAAAAGAGGTTATAACCGCCAAATATCCTACAGTAAACTTTTTTAACCCTAACTCCGAAAAATACATCCTATAAAAAAGCAGTGTCAAAATAAAGTATTCAGCAAAATGAACCACCTTGTCCAGTCCCGGTATTCCACCCTGACTTGAAAATGTAAGTGATGACAAAAAATATATAAAACCCGCCCACATAAAAGGCGGTATGTACAGATGAATATTATTTTTAAAGATTGATCTTTTCTTCTTTTTTATTTTTTTCATGTCTTTTATCTTTTAACGGCAAACGTTCTTTGATGTATGGATATGCACCAGCTCCCATAAAACTTATCCCTCCTAATATAATACCAATAGCGGCAACGGGAAGTTTTTTTTCCTGATCGCCTGTTTCATATATCTTATCTTCCGCATCATCCTTTAGTATCTCCTCTCTTATACCTAAAATGTTTTGTTCTGAGTTCTTCTCAACTGCATTAGTATCGACAAGTTCATTTACATTTGATGTTGGGCTACTAACAGCTTCTGCAGAACTAACTTTTTCAGTCGGTGTAGGGATTTTCGTAGGAATGTTTGTAGCTGTAGGTATCCTTGTTGGGATTGGTGTTTTGGTAGGAGTTGGTGTTTTAGTAGGCTTGGGTGTGTTTGTTGGGGTGGAAGTGGGTGGAGAATAGTTGGAAGAATTCTTTGAGGGAGCAGTATTACTGTAAAAATCTCCTATTCCATCAGGATAACGAGACCATGACTTGTCTTCTGAAGTTTTGGGATAACTGAAACTATCAACCTCAACTCCTAAAGGATCTTTCAGTGTAATTGTATCTTCTGAGTTATTGAGTCCGATCCCAGTGTCTGCTTTTGTAAAAGAAACAAACTCTAGCGGACCAATCACAACTTGAGATACTGTAAAGGAATTATTTGCAGCGTCAACTAAAACATATTCTTCCAAATCGATAGCATCAGCATTATTTGTATTATAAAGCTCGACATATTCCGTCAACTCACTCGAATCACCGCTTGGATTGGGAAACACTTCATTGATCACAACCTGTGCGTAAACATCGAACGGAATGAATAAAAATAGTAGAAATGAAAGAAGCACAGAAATGAACATAAAATCATTATATCTTGTCAGCAATTTCTTATCACTTCGTCGTTTATCAGTAATTTATATGAAGATATAAAGTATCAAGATCAGAGTCGTCATGATCTACTCTGACATATCTAAGACGGCAACCCCCTGACCCCCCATAACTCCCTCGATATAATGTCCCTGACTTGACTGCTTTTATATCAGGATTGAATTCGCTATTGATATCTATACCATTATGAAAGCCGTAAATCCTGCCTACCCAAGTATTTCTTATCGCCCAAGTAGATCCATACCCTTGCGTATACTTAATCTTTGGTGAAATTGGCCAATCCCATGAACCAGTTGGATTGAAATTATCCCCATCCCCAGATCCGCAAGAAGATCCTGAACAGTCTTCAAAGTCAATCCCACTTCTTAAATATTCAAAAGGGTTTCTGCTGGTATTATCTGAACTGACCATAAAGTGCAAGTGAGTGCCGCTTGAATTACAGGACGCTCCCTGGATGATCGTGGCGATCTTTTCCCCCGCATTAACATGCCCAACCTCTTCCTCATCACCCTGACCGGCCAAAATCGCCTGAATAGCTTCGAATTCAGATCTTGCTGCGGCAAGCAGGTCCTGGTAACGTTTCTCATCATTTCTTGTCACTTCTAAAAGATTTGCTTTTGCAGCTTTTTGCGCATCTAAAGATGCTTTTTGATCTTTTAGTTCATCTTGAAGATCTTCCTGATCCTCCTTCTCTACTTGATAATTTATTTGTGCCTTTTCAAGCCTAATTAGAAGATCCCTATCAGCTTCTTGGATCTTTTTCAGATAATGATAACTAGAAACCGCCTTATCAATATCTTCCGAAAGAAGAAGAAAAACAAAAGGATCATTCAGCCTTGCCATTTTGTATGTTTGAGTAACCCTTGAAGTAAACGCGTTATTCAAAGAGTTCAAAGATTGTTCAAGCTGATCGATCCTCCCTCCAAGAAGCAATATTTTCTCCTCAGTTTCAGATATTCTAAGAGTAGTGAGCCTAATCTGAGCATCATACTGAGCAATTTGATTTGAGAGAGTATTGGCCTGGCTATTTAATCTTTCAATTTCTTCCTGATATTGCCCAATTTCAACTTGAAGTCTTTGGAGTTTTTCTTCAGTACTCTCTGCTGATACTCCTGAAGTAACAAAAAGACAGACAACCAAAAGCGAAGTAAACAGAACCGTTCCTAATTGTAAGATAGTTCTTTTCATTTTCTTTTACTTACTCTAGAGACAGCAATGAGGCTGCCGGTAAGTGAAAGAAATACCCCCACTACAATCTCCATTGCAAAGATTATCCCAAAAAGTCTCACCAACTCCAATGTATCTCTTGGCAGGATTGGAATATCTCCAAAGTATGTTATTAAATTTGGAGTCAGATATAAAACTGCAACAAAAACTGTCACCCATCCCCCAAAAACCCCAGCTACCGAATAAATAAGCGCTTCCAAAACGATCGGACTTTTTATAAAACCAGGTTTTGCTCCAATAAGACTCAAGATCTCAATCTCTTTTCTTCTTGTTGTCATTCTCATTCCAATAATAACTAAAAGGACCAAAAATGACGTTCCTGTTAAAAATCCAGCAAAAACACCACCACCCACTCTTATATACCAAGTGATTTTTCTTAACCTATTTACAACATCTACAAGACCTGACTCGCCTTCCAAACTTGCTGTAAATCCAACCCTATCAACAACACTGTTTTCTCTCACTTCATCAATCACTTCCTCAGCGTAGCTAAGATCATTCAAAGAAAATTCTATGCTGGCTGGAAATATTGACGGGCTCACCAGCTCAGAAAGCAAAGGATTATCCGAGGTGGCTTCCTTATATATCTCTAGAGCTTGTTCCTTTGAGACAAAGTTAACTTCTTTGACTCTGTTATCAAGCTCCAATTTTTGCCTTAATGAAGACATTTCTGCTTCGGATATCTCATCTACCAAAAACGCGATAACCTGCGGTCTTGTCTCAAAATACTTTATAGCTTTTTCGGAAGAATAGACCAAAACCGAAACGATAGTTATCACTAAAAAAGTGATCGATAATACAAATATTGCCGCCATAGCCTGGAAAGGCGAACGCCTAATACTGCTGAATGCTGTTTTAATATGAATATTACTCATTTTTTAAACTTCATTTTGATCTTATCCTTTAGCTTGATCTTATCTTTTGTTTGCTCTTTTTTGTGCTTTAAATCTGCTACTTCCTTCCGATCTTTTTCTGACTCATCCGAACTTTCTACCTTTTCGTCTTTTTCTTCATGCTCATCCTTTTCCCCTGTCACATGTTTATCCTTCTTTTCGTCCTCATCATCTTTCGACTCCCCAGTTACTTTGCCTCTATTCAATACTATCTCTCTGAAATCCTCATTATCAACTAATCCTCTATGATGAGTGGCCATGATGATAGTTTTTCCTTCCTTGTGAATTTGTTTAAATAGCTCCATAAGCTCTTGCGCAGTTTCCCAATCAAGATTGCCTGTGGGTTCATCCGCCAAGATAAGTTTTGGATTTATCACCAAAGCCCTTGCCAGAGATACACGCTGCAGCTCGCCACCGGAAAGCTGGGATGGGAACAATTTCCTTCTTTCAGTTAGTCCTGTGAGCTCTAATACATTTTCAATCCTTTTTTCCCATTCTTTCTGAGAAATTCCCAATACTGCAAGAGCTATCTCAATATTTTCTTCCAAAGTCCTCTCATCAAGCACTTTGAAATCCTGAAACACCGTCCCTATCTGCTGACGTAGCTCCGGAACAAGCTTTCTGGGCATTTTTGTGATATCTTCACCCGCGATCACGATCTCCCCTTTGTCAGGAAGAAGCTCCCTTAAAATAAGCCTAAGTAAAGTGGTTTTTCCTGAACCTGAAGGACCGGTGATGAAAACGAATTCACCTTTTGAAATATCAAGATCGATATCTTCCAAAGCAGTTATTGAACCAAATGTTTTTGAGACTCCTTTAAATTTAAGCATAAGAGATCGTTAACCACACTTAGAAGGTGGCAGAACTATATAATAAGATTATCAAATTAACACTATAAGGACAATCTCTGAAAGTAAACTTTGAAGAAATTATTTTATCTCTTTGATGACCCACACATCCATAAGCCAGGGAGCGGATTGCGCTGCCATGGTTTCTCCTTTGACCAGAACAGTTTTGCCGACAAAGCTCTCCAAGTCCAGTGTTATGGAAGTTAAATAAACATATTTAGTAGGGCCACCCTCACGAACCAGATGATGTGTTCCTTCTCCGTCAATACCTCCCGATTCCAATATTCCCTCTGCTTCGTCAAATTTGTCCTCATTATTTTGGATGGGGATGCCAGCAGTCTTTCCATTATCTTCTTGAATTACTTCTGAAACAGGTTCTGAACCAGTCTGTTTTGCAGAGGATCCGGATAAGAACCACCCAGACCCTATTCCGGCAAACACCACCAAAACAATACCTATAAACATACCAATATTTTTACCTGGCCCGTCTTTTTTGAATTTTTTCAGCATAGGTTCTTTTTTATTAATAAGCCTCGACTTTTTATACTCTGTTTTTCCGGCTTTGGCAACCTCAGAACTTGGCAGATCATTTCCTTCGACTTTATTCGTATTAAGACCGTTTTCATTCAATCCAACTTTCATTTCTGAGCCTTTATTTAACTCTTGTTTTTCAGACTGGTCGTTAGATAGATCTTTGCCATTCATACAATAAATATAACATGTATATTTTGATTATGGAATAGTTTTAAAAATATACATATTAAATGTTTATAAACTACAAAAAAATACCAACAGGTCTTGGGACTTCGAATTACTAGTACTCACTACTTAGATCATCTTCGGAACCAATATCCGATATTTGAATCTCACCGCGGGAAGAATTGGTTGTATAAGAATAAACTGTTCCGGATTTTACCACTGTTACTTCAACCGGAAAAATTCCTTGCTCTTGCTGGGCAACGCTTCTTCTTGCTTCATCGACATCTGTCTGAGTTATTCTTCTCTTCTCTTCGATCTGTATGGCTACTGCCTCAATTTCTTTCTCTTTACCCGCCAGAGCTGATCTGGCAGCTCTCTTTGCCGTGTCGAAATCCATACCTAAGTAATTCTCAGTTATAAATTTATCCCAACCTGCTCCACTATGACCTAAAGCCGCTGGGGCTGAAGCAGCAATAGCAGTCATTCTAACCGGCCTTGTGGTTCCCAAAGCATCACCGCTTGGAATATTTGTAGCGCTCACTATCTCTCCGGCAGCAACAACATGTACTGCTTCATGTATTGCAGTTGAACCGGGATCAGCTCTTTGAGGGAGAATCACTCTTGCTCTAACGGAAGTGCCGTCTTTGTAGGATCTTTCTACGGATTTATCAAGGCTTAAACTGATCCTTTCTCCTGACACGTTCCATTTTAGCAGAATGAGCAGGTAAGTGCTAGAAGGAGATATTTAATCTTCCTGTGGCAATCTCAGTTCCGCTTCAATGAATCCATCCAGATCCCCATCTAACACAGCTTCCGCGTCAGAAGTCTCTACTTCGGTTCGCAGATCTTTGACCATCTTATAAGGATGCAGAACATAAGATCGTATCTGGTGACCCCAAGAAGCAGGGCGATAATCACCTTTTATCTCTTCAATTTTTTCTTTCTCCATTTTTTGTTTTCTAACCCAGAGCTTTGCTCGAAGCAATGAAAGAGCATTCTCCCTATTCTGAAGCTGGAATCTCTGAGTCTGTGAAGTAATAACAATTCCCGTTGGCTTATGTGTAAGCCGAACTGCTGTTGAAACCTTATTTACATTCTGTCCTCCTTTTCCGCTTGCACGATAAAATTGCCACTCAATGTCATCGTCGTTTATCTCAATATCCGCCTCATCTGATTTTTCCAGTTCCGGCATCACCTCGACCAAAGAAAAGGAGGTTTGTCTAAGTTTATCTGCATTAAATGGCGATTGGCGGACAAGACGATGGGTGCCCGATTCGTTCTTGAGATACCCATATGCATAAGAGCCAGTAACTTTCATCACAACACTTTTTAGACCTGCTTCTTCACCGGGGCTTTCTTCTAATACCTCAACTTTCCAGTCTCTTGATTCAAAATATCTCATATACATGCGAAAAAGCATGCTTGTCCAGTCCATTGCCTCAGTTCCTCCCTGACCCGCATGAAGTGAAACTATGGCATTTTTTTTATCGTATGGGTCTGACAAAAATGAAGCAAGTTTTAACTTTTTTACTCTCATCTGAAGTTGAGAAAGCTGCTCTTCTAGATCCGATGTAATATTTTTTTCATCCATAAACTCGACAAGCATTTTTACATCCTCCTCAAGCCCCTCTATTTCTTCAATTTCCTTTTTTAGATCCCCAAATTGCTGCATTATCCTCTTTGCATTTTCCTGATCGTTCCACAAGTCTGGATCTGTTGTTTTTGCCTCCAAGGTCATCATCTCCCGCCTCATTTTATCCATATCGAAAGATAACTTTATACTTTCAAAGCTCTGCTCTACTTCTTCAACCGACGACTTGAAATCTCTCATAACAAACGAAAGTATACACCAAAAAGATATAATAATTACATCAGCTAAGGTTCACAAATGAACTCATTAACCTTCTTTTTATCTTCTTCGCTAAGAGCCTCAAAAATACCTATTACATCTTTAAAATCATGATCTTTACCAATTTCAGCTGTTTCCTCACTTACACCTAATACTTTTATAAGTTCATTTCTACCTTCATCCAAAGCTGTACTTATCGGTTTTGGCGCATTTTCCCAGCCTAAAAGAGTGATAAGAAACGTCTTTCCGCTTAAGATCATAAAACCTTCAAATACAATTGCGAGTACAAATCCCAGGATCAGGATCGGAAAAAACCCTTTTACTGACCAACCAACGTACAAACGCCTTAAACGAGCTATTGTAAGTATCAGGATAAAAAGAAGAAATATCACCAACGCTGCTTGCCAGTAAGTTGGAGCTATCTCAATATTTCCAATATTAAAAGGTAGCGTTTTGTTGACAATTTCAGTAGTACTATCGACTGTCGTGGCAGGCTTAAAATTATCAAGCTGTTGTTGAATATCTTCTGGGTTCATGGTCGATCAACTCTTTAGTTTTGAAAAATACAATATGAGCAAAAACTTATTAATCAAGGTCGTTGATTAATTTTACCAAAAGAAGTCTCCTTTTACTTGATCGCAAAGCTGTCTAAACATACTTTACTTAATTCCAAGAAGTTCGATCTCGAATATTAATGTTGCATTAGGAGGAATACTTGGAGGAGCACCACGCTCTCCGTATCCCAGATCAGATGGGATTGTCAGTTTTCTCTTACCTCCAACTTTCATACCCAAAAGTCCCTGATCCCATCCCTGAATCACTCTGCCTTCTCCAACTGTAAATTCAAAAGGTTGTCCTCTGTCAACAGAGCTATCAAACTTCGTTCCGTCAGTTAAAGTACCCGTATAATGAACTGATACTGTGTCACCGGCTTTTACCTCTTCACCACTTCCTTCTGCAACATTTTCTATCTTTAATTCTGTTACGTTATCTGTCATTTGATTGTTCACCTCCTCCTCTGTTAATTGCTGAAAATCAATATCAACACTTCCTTCACCTGTTGCTGTAGAATCATTCAAACCCAGATCCAGCTCCGACTCAAAAGAATTTTCCTCCTGATCTTCTAGAGAGTCCTCATTATTACTTGAAGTCACATACAGTATTCCCACCGCAGTAACGATCACTGCAAGTGTTCCCAATACAACCAAACCGACCTTTTGTAAATCGAAAACTACTTTTTCCTCCTGATCTTCCTGCATAATACACTAACGATAATATTATAAAATCATAAATTGCTCAACCACTTCTTTCTTTTAACTTCTCCATCAATATCGAGTAAAACCTCAGATTATGTATAGTAGCAAGCCTGTATGCTGACGTGTCATTAATTTTAAAAAGATGTGCCAAATATGCTTTTGTATACCTTCTGCAAAGCAAACAATCGCATGCTTTACTCACACAACTTTTATCTTTCAGGTTAATGACTTTACTTGCAGTATAGAAAGAGTAAAAGTCCTTTTTTGTTACATCGATTTTATCAATTGAATCGGCATTGTAAACGTATAATCTACCGTGACGTGCATCTCTCGTCGGCAGCACACAATCAAAAACATTAAAACCCAATTTATGACAACCCACTATCTCTTGAGGTTTACCGATCCCTAACCCCCAAAGGATCTCATACTTTTTTATACTCTCAGAAATTGTTTTTGCCGATTCATAATCAAACTTCCATTCATCAGGCTTGCCCTGAGTCTGTCGAAGGGGCCAACCACCATAACCAAAACTTTTATAACCCAGCTCCGCAAGTTTTTCTGCACAAAGTTTCCTTAGCTTTTGATGTTTTCCTCCTTGAATTACTCCGACAAGGTAAGGTTTATCGTAACTGTTGATACCTTTCGTTTTTTTATCGAAGATCTTTTTGCTCCTTTTTGCCCAGTAAAGTGTCCTATCAACAGTCTCCTTTGCAGCTTCGTAATCATCAGTGGGTTGAGTGAAATCATCCAATGCAACTATCATGTCCGTTTTCATAAGCAGCTGTATCTCGATGGACTTTTCTGGATTAAAGATAGCCTTCTTTTTTCTGGTGGGGAAAAATTCTACACCTTCGTCAGTCACTTTTCCGTTCCCATCTTTACTTTTTACAATGCTCATCACCTGAAAACCGCCCGAATCGGAAATTATCGCTCCTTTCCAATCCATGATCTGGGAAATACCATCAAACCTGCCAATGTTTTTTTCACCAAGATCTCTGTATAAGTGATATGTATTGACTAATATCCCCTTTGTTTGAGTGTTCTCAATATCACCGGAATCCAATGACCTTACGACCGCCCTTGTAGCATCGGGGAAAAACAATGGAAGTTTAAGTTTCTTGCCTTTGAGTGTTTTAAAAAACTTCACAATGAGAGTATAGCAAATATTATGGCGTTGGAGTCGGTGTCACGGTAGGAGTTGGAGTATTAGTTGGTGTTGGTGTAGTGGTGATACTCGCTTGCGGTGTTGGAGTCGCAGTGGATACAGGAGCTTTTGTAGGAGCAGGAGTGTATGAACTTCGCAGACCCGCAATTATTTGAATATCGTAATCTTCAAGGCTTGCTGATATCTTGCTGCTAACATCAGAATAAATACCTTCAAGTTCAGACACAAATTCTTCAATAAACCCTTGTGGCAATTCACTGGAAAAAGTGACTTGAGTTTCTTCATGATCCTGATCATCCGCATTACCTACAGTTATATCACTATAACCCAGCTCTTCAAGCTCTGTCTGAACCAAACTTGCCTCTCCGGCAATCCCTGTTCCATTTAAAAGTTCAATTTTTATCTCACTTTTATCTACTGGTTGAAATGTTGGTGTTGGTGTGAATGTAACTGTCGAGCTTTCGGACCCGCCCCATGAACCCTCATCATTATCTTTGGAGACCAAGGAATCCAAAGATTTTTCTGGTGAACTTAGCAAATACCAAGTACCTGCTCCTAAAAGTGCCAATACCACAACGATAATAAGAATTCTAATGACCGGTTTTTTCTTTCCGGAAGATCTATCTTGAACAGGATCAGTTTCTGACTGCTGGTTTTGTTGCAGGCTTTCTTGAGCTTCAGTCGTTTCTTGCGGTTCCATATCTTTGCACCGAAGTATAATCAAAAAACTATAACCCTGTCAATTTTATCATAAGATTTAACGGCTAAAAAAAGAATGTTAATATAAATCTATGACTTCTAAGAAGAAACAAGTAATATTGTTGTGGGTTGCTATCATTGTTTCTCTGGCACTAGTTTACCAGCTAGTTCATATATTTTTTGGTACGTGTGTTTTATATTCACAGGGGTATAGAAATAAACTAACAGGCAAGTGCTCAACGAACTATGCGATTCACTGCGAGCCTATATATAAAAGAATATTTTTTACTGAAGATCGTTCATGCTATCCACCTTACGCTGAAGCAGATAAATCTCCCAATTTCTAATAATAGAAAATATCTAACAGATATATCTATACCCTTTTGCTAAATTGGGCTTTAATGGTGCAAGGGTAATAATAAGATATGGTTGATATGAAGGATATAGATTAATAATTCAAAAAAGATAAACCATAATATATTAGGAATAAATGTTGTAACTAGTTTTCTTATTTTAGAAACTTTCCAATTCTTGAATTTGAGGTAAAGTAATGAGTTGATAAGAAAGAATCCTGACACGAAGAGTATAAATTTCGCCAAGTTTTGACTTAACCCTTCTTTCAATTGAGAGTCACAAACCTCGTATTGATAATCCATACAAAACCCACCAGCTTCGTCACATCCACCGCCCAACCTTGTGTTTGACTCACAAGGAAATTTGCATTCCCTGGATGATTGGCACATCGTACTTATAGGGTAATATCGTTCCGATGCTAGCACTGCTAAAAAAGTTGAGATCGTTACACTTAATATTAAAGTTAATACAAATATATCTTTTTTAAATTTAAATATTTTCGAAATTAAGAGGTAAATAATGAGGATTGTTGCAATTATAATTATGTAAAAAAGAACAAAAGTCACCATAATTTATTATATATTTATCACTAATAAAAATAAGCCTAATATTATTAAGTTGTACTCGTCGAAGACTAGCTTACTTGAGACCTAAGATAATGTAGTGCGCCGTGGAGGCCGCCGAAGTCTCCTAATTCTGCTTTTTTGATAACAGGGTGACTGGGGTAAATCTTTAGAATTTGCTTTAATTCACTTTCAACAACTTCCATTTTTATCCCAGGGGAACGCATCATTCCTCCTCCCAAAACAACAACATCAGGAGACCAATATACAACTGTGTTATTCACCCCTACTGCAATAAGTTTCGATACTTCACTCCATATAGGATCATCAGGTTGAATTTCCTCAGGCTTTTTTCCAAATCGCTTTTCAAAAGCATCTCCCGAGGCTAATGCCTCAAAAGCACCTGGTTGATCGATTTCCGTCCCACAATATCTGCAAATACTATAATCTGCATCAATTATCTGATGGCCTGGCTCAGTATTATAAGAATTCATGTCTATTTTTTGATTTACGATCCTTGCACCCCCTATTCCTGTACTTATAGTAAGGTATGCAACTATTTCAAAGCCTCTTCCGGCACCGTGAATTGCTTCTCCAAGCCCGATCATCGCAGTATCATTTTCCAAAAATACGTCAGATCCAAAAACATCCTGCAGACTCTTTTTTAAAGGTTTCCCCACCCAACCTTTAAGTCGAGAGTCATTGATGAGCATGCTTTTTTCTTTATCGATCACACCTCTAATACCGCCTGATGACTTTTCAATTTTCTTTCCACCAGCGACCTTTTCTACACCAGACTCAAAAGCCTTCATTCCCTCGTCGAAATCTTGCGGTGTTTCAAAAATGAAAGGGTCTTTGAATTTTTCACCATCAGATGAATAAGCTAGCCGTGTTTTTGTCCCGCCGATGTCAAATAATAAATACATAAAAATATGATACTAATATGCTAATTAATACTAATGATACAAATAATACTAATTAATGTTCGTGAATATCTATTAAAATTAATTATTTGCATTTATTTGTAAAAATTCGCATACATTCGTATACCGGTATTATTCACGTTTTTTCCTTTTTGTTATTAGTTCTCTTACACTATTGAGTATAGAATCTTTTTGTTTCATCTGCCCCTCTGCCTCATTCCAATCAAATTTGCCTCTAACATACTCCCTCGTATCTTGAGGTTTTTTGTCAAGATTTTTATTAGACATGCCGATCTCGTTTCCATAGTAAAGGATTGGTACTCCGGAAAATTCTAAAAGCTTCTCATGCGCCCAAATTATTTTATCTTTATCACCCATACAGATCTCAGAAAGTCTAGCGGGGAAACTTGACGATCCTTCACTTCCAAATTTGGATGGTAAATCTCCGTTGTTAGTTAATTTTTGTTTTTGCTCATCATCCAAAAAGAAAAGGTCAACACTATCATGATTTGTCAGAAAAAGTCCCCAGCGGTTTTGTTCACCAACTCCCTGGGACTCTTCCCAAACATTTTGGGTTTTTGACAGATCATAATCTGATATAGAAGACAGTAAGCTTGATGCCATGGGAAAATTGATGACTAGCTGACACTCGTTCCCTTCTCCAAAAAAAGTCCTCGCTTCATGCACCCATCCGCCTGATTCAGCAAGAAAAACTGCATTAGGATAATCTTTTGATATATCAGCTCGGATTCTTTTTAGGATATTGTGAACCTCATCCAGCGCAAAACAATCAGTGCCATCACGTTTAATTAGCCGGGAAATTGCATCCAGCCTGAATCCATCCACTCCCTTTTCCAGCCAAAAATGCATCACATCAAGCATTGCTCCGTAAACCTGCAAGTTACCCCAATTAAGATCGGGCTGCTGGGGGTAAAAGGTAGCATAATAATAATCATCTGTCCTTTCATTCTTTATCCAGTTACTTCCCTTGATATCAGCAAAATGTACGAATGCTTTAGAAAACTTTGACGTATCTTCAGACCAAAGATACCAATCTCTTTTTGGATTGTTCTTGCTTGACCTGGCCTCAGCAAACCAAGGGTGAGCATCTGAAGTATGATTGAGAACAAGATCAGTGATCACTTTGAGATCCTTCTTATGAGCCTCGAGGATAAATTCTTCAAAATCCTCAATAGTTCCCAGATCGCTCCGAACTGAAGTGTAATCTGATATATCATATCCCCCATCGACCATTGGTGAAGGGTAATGAGGCAAAAGCCATATGGTATTCACTCCCAATAATTTCAGATAATCCAGTTTATTTGTCAGTCCTTTGAAATTGGCGGCAAATTTATCAACATAAACCTCATAAACAATTGCATCTGTCCACCAAGGTCCTTTTGTTCTATCCATGTAAATATCTTGCAATATTCTATTTTCTAAGCCTTTATTTAGCTTCTTGAAGCACCGAATCGACTCGAAGCTCAAGATCTCTTAAGGCATTCATAAAACTGATAAATGCGTCATAGGGAGAGTCGTATGGATTGAAGTATTTATGGACATCCCCATCAGAGAACCATTTTGTGCACATATAGTAAAAATGATCAGAGGTCTGCAGCTTTCTCCAATCCTCGATTATTTTCCTGCTTTTTGTAGACTTTACCTTTTCCTCCAATCCATAGATCTTTTCTATTGCTGAGATCTGTATACGATTCCCTGTCCAGGCTGAGAGGTCTCTTTCAGTATCTGCCCATGTCAGAACAAAAGGAACATCCACAACATCCATTGCCGGATATTTTTTTGCAGCTTCAGAGATCGTAAGAAACTCATTATCAGGGTGTTTTAATATTTCAGTCGGGAATTGACGCAGGAAATCAAAGATCCCATCTTCCGCCCATTGATGTTCTCCCAGTGTTTCATAATCCATAAAAAGATTCACAACCTGACCGTTCCCGTTGATACTATTAACCCAACTAGAGAATTTTTCAGCAGTCAACGGCCACTGGCTCCAGCTTTTTTCGGAAAACCTAAAAGCCACATCATCCGAAAGCTTGTAGTTCTTCATCAGCAGTTTTATTTTTTTTGTACCATATGGTCTATATATAAAATTGGGGCTTCTCCACCCCAGAACATAATCCCAACCTTCTGCTAAAATCGCTTTATAGCCCTTTTCTTCCGCCCAGATAGCTAATTCATTGTTATATGCAAGTTCGGTATTCCTGAAAACCCTGGGAGTTTGTCCAAACAATCTCTTTACAAGTCTTTTATGCTTATCAACCTGTTTTCCAAATTCTTTCTTTGAATAAAAAAATGCCAAGGAGTGGTGATAAGTCTCAGATAAGACTTCAGCCTTGCCTGTTTCGAAGATCTTTTGAAAAGATCCTATAAGCTCAGGATAAAATTGTTCCGCCTGTTCCAGAAAAACACCGGAAAAAGAATAACTGACCTTGAAGTAGGGATGTTTTCGTATAAGATCCAGTATTATCTCATTAGCAGGAAGATAAGACTTTGTTGCTACTTTTTTTAGGATCTTTTTGTTATTAAGATCTGTCTCGGACTCATCATTGAAATACTCATGATCTTGTCCGACATCAAATACCCTGTAACGTTTTACACGCAAAGGCTGATGGACCTGAAAATATAAACAGATCGATGACATACGAATAATTAAATACTAATTTACTAATGTATACGAATGATGCGAATAATACTAATGAAGTGAACCTGGGGGCAAAAGCTTTTACAACTATTCATCTGTATCCATTAGTATCATCTGCATAAATTCGTAGATTAGTATCATATCTCTCACACCAATTCCTCATATAAACTAAGTGTGTTTGTTGCAGCTTTCTCCCAACTGATATTAGGAAGTTCTTTACTGCTTTCTTCAACTATCACCCCGCCAAGCTCACTATGATCCAATAGTGTAATTATCTTGTTGGCCATTTCGTCAACATCCCAAAAATCTGCTCGAAGACAATTGTGTAAAACTTCAGATACCCCTGATTGCTTTGAAATAAGGGTTGGTGTTCCGTTGGCAACAGCCTCCAGAGGAACTATACCAAAAGGCTCCGAAACAGAAGGCATTACCAATAGATCTGCCGACTGCATCATTGCGTATGCTTCATCTCCCCACAAAGCACCGGTGAAGATCACATTATCCATAATTCCCAATCTTGCAGCATCTTCCATCATTCTCCCTTGCATATCACCGGAGCCACTGACAACAAAAAGCACTTTATCTTTATAATCCAATACCTTTCTTGCAGCATGAATAAAGTATTCCGGTCCTTTCTGCAACGTTATCCTACCGTGATATAAAACGATCTTATAACCCAACTGCTTCATATCAGAGAGTGCCTCCGGAAAATGCTTTTTTTCAATTTCTGTAACTCCGTTATGCACTACAGAGATCTTACTCGGACTTAGGCTGTAATGTTGCACAAGAGTATTTTTGGTAAATTCCGATACCGAAATTATCCTATCCGCCATCCCTAATCCCCTTCTTTCTATTTCATATACATCGGGGTTTGGATAATGCCCGCCTGTCCTGTCAATTTCTGTTGCATGAACGTGTGCGACCATAGGCTTTCCCATTACGGACTTTGAAGCCATTCCTGCAGGAAATGTCAGCCAATCATGTGAATGGATAATATCTCCATTAAACTTCTTTGCCATTGATAATACTCTTTCACCGAACTTTAATGCAGCAGTTACATAATCTGATGCAGGATCGTGAAGTTTTAATTTTTTGAGAAATTTTGATGAGTACGTATAACTGCTTCCCAATAGTTTCTCAACTTCTTTTATATCAGCAAAAACAAGGTTCATGAAGTCAATGTCATAATCATGTATCTTTGGAAGAACGAAAGTTATATTGACTCCTTTTTTTGAAAGCTCTTTGGCCAGACCAAAACTTGCAACACCCAGTCCGCCGCTCGTATAAGGCGGCAGCTCCCATCCGACCATTAAAACATTAATAGACATTTTTCACGTATTTATTTCACGAAAATGTATTTACTAGATTAACGGTACATTTTCGCAACCTAAATTATCTTAATATTAATTCAGCGTATAACGTTGTAAGAAAAAAAACAATACCTAAAACATAAATGTACCGTTGCTGATCTTAGGAGGATATCTTCCTGTAGATATAACTTTCTGAACCTTGCCCTGGAACAATTTCAATAGTATCTCCTTCCCTAACCTCGTTGGTTAAGATTGCCTTGCCCAATAGATCACCCAGTATTAAATTGATGACTCTTTTCATTGGTCTTGCACCAAATTCAGGTTCATATCCGTCTTTTGCAACTTTATCTGCAAGCTCCTGTGTAATATTTAACTTTATTCCCTTATTTTCAAGATTATCTGCCATTTCCTTAAGAAGTATGTAAGCAATCTTTATAAGATGCTCATGCTTTAAAGGCTCGTATACAATGACCCCGTCAAATCTATTGAGAAGCTCCGGAGTATAAATTCCTTTCTCTAAAACATGATTTACAACTTCCTTCTGTAACTGCTCACCTGACATCCCTCGATTGACAAGCTGTCTTATATATTCAGCTCCTGCGTTACTTGTTGCTATAACAAAAAGATGTCTGGCAATTATCTTTTTACCGAAAGCATCAGTGATCATTCCTTCATCCAAAAGCGCCAAAAATAGGTTAAATATTTCCCTAGGCGCTTTCTCAAACTCATCCAGTAAAAGCAGGCTTGAGGGCTTATTTTTAATCGCTGTGGTAAGTACTCCAGGCTGATTTTTACTCACACTTCCGATAAGTCTCTCAAGCCCTTCCTGTCCCGCATATTCAGCCATATCAAAACGCAGAATATTTTCTTCACTGCCGAAATATACCTTTGCTAAAACCTTTGCCGTCTCGGTCTTACCTACACCGGTGGGGCCAAGGAATAAAAATGAGCCTGTTGGACGTTTTTCCTTTGCAACACCTACAGTTTTGCTTCTTAGGCTTTTTCCAATAAGATCTACCGCTGCTTCCTGATTAATTAGTCTTTTGTGAATAATATCCTCAATTTGTGCCAGTTTGCCTTTATCCTGATCCGTTAAGTTAGAAAAAGAAACACCAGTCTTTTCTGCTAAAACAACATTTGCATCCTCAACAGTGACACTGCTTTTCTGCTGTTGGTCACAATACAAAATCACACTGTCCAAAAGCTCCAATGCTTTCTCAGGAAATGGGGTCTCAGTAATATATTTATCAGACTCGTCCAAGATCTTACGCAGTGTGGGAATAGTTATTGTGTATTGGCTTTTCTTTTCCCAATCCTGTGCTGCTTCCATCAATATCTCAAAAGCTTGCTCCTTGGTCGGAGGTGTGACTTTTACATCCGCCAAAAACTTTCTCAGCCTCATGTTTGGAACAATGAATTTCTCGTAATCTGAGGGTGTTGTCACCGCAATTATCTTCAGGTCCCTATCCTGCATATTCTCCTCGAATACATCAGTGAAATTGTTACCCTCCACTTCCGGGTGAGTAAGACGGTGAATATCCCGAACCATCAGAATGATATTTCCTGCATAGGCAGCTTCTTTTAGCGCCAAGGACAAATTCCTCTTTTTTTGATTAAGATCGCTGGCTTCAGAAAGCAAAGAATTATAATCAAACTCCAGGATCCTCCTGTGAGCAAGCGCAGGACCTAAATTACCTGAAGATGCACGGCGTGCAAATTCCAAAACGACAGTTTTTTTACCTACTCCAGGTTCACCGACCAAAACCACAGAATGACCTCCCGTTAAGACCCTTTCCATTTGTGAAACAACATTTTCTCTTCCTATTAAATGGTGCGAGTATGATTGAGGCGTAGACATATCAACAGAATACTGATTGAGTGTGGGTGTATAACCATAGAGAAGTTCCAATGCAATACCGGGTCTGCCAAAACCTTCAGGCTCAAAAGTCGTTTCGTCATGGCGTTTTTTCTCCCACCATCCAGCTGCATCTATAAGATCACTTCCCAACAAACCAAGCTTTCTGAAATTATCCTTACCCCAAACTCCCTTTTCCACCAGATGATCTATGGTTTCCCGAAAGGACTTATAAGTAAGATCTGCCTTGTCAATTTTTGTGTTATCTGCAAGCTCCAGCAAATTTTTTAGCTCAACTCCAATATGTTCTGACACGAATTTTCCAGCGTCGTTTCCGAATATCAGCACCAGAATGTCTTTATCTTTTGCGATCGCGATCTTGTAATTGAGCCAGTTCATAAAGTTCTCAGGTGAATTAATGACTTTTTTATAAGCCGGGTAACTTAAGGGGGGGATGATCATCCAAACTATAAGACCAAATATTCCTGCAAAAAAGGCCATAATAAGAAGAAGAACACTAACAAAAATTAGACAAGCCCTCACAGCAGCACCTATGAATCTGGATATTAGATTGAAAGTAAGTATTTCGAAAAATTTTTGAGGATTAAAGCCAGGTGAATCATCATCCTCAATCAGCCTTTTCCATGGAGCAAAAAGGCTTCCCAACAGCTCTGATATGGAAAAATAATGCAGCACCCAATCAAAGGCCCTCATCCAACGCTGCATGTATAACTGAAGACCACTAGAGTAGTGCCAAGACAAAAATTGCATATCAATTCATGATAGCATAATTAAGCATATATGAAGACTTTACCATCTCTCCTCAGCTATTTAAAATAAATTCAAAAGATCCAGTGAATTTTGATGAATAATTCAAAAAAGCTCAGATCAATCAACATCTCCCCCGAAGCATCATTGCAGTCACCAATCTTTTAAGCGCCAGTATATATGCCGCCTTGCGCCAGGTGACATTTTTTTGCTTTTTGATCTCAAAAATCGAATCGAAAGCTTTTTTCATCATCTCCCGCAGTTCAGAATTGACACGATCTTCTTTCCATGAATATCCGTGAAGGTTTTGAACCCATTCAAAGTAGCTTACAGTCACCCCTCCGGCGTTGGACAAAACATCGGGAATCACTTCAATTTTATTTTTTTCTAAGATCGTATCCGCCTCCGGGGTGACTGGCCCGTTTGCCATTTCAATTATCGTTTTTGCCTTAATACCGCCTGCATTTTTTTTCGTAATAGCATTTTCAAGCGCAGCCGGAACCAATATATCTACTCCCAAACCTAAAAGATCCTCATTGTCTATCAATTTGTATTTATCTTTAGAAACTTTTGCAATTTTTTCAAAACTCCCGTATTTATCCTTGTCCTCCTTAACCTTATCAATATTTAACCCTTTTTTTACGTACAAAGCACCACTTGAGTCGGAAACTGCAACAATTCTGTAACCCATATCACTTGCCAGCTTTGAAAACCAATATCCAACATTCCCGAATCCCTGAACAGCAACACTTGTCTTGACAGGGGTTACCCCTGTCAGTGCACTATCAAACTCTAAAACGTATGAACCACCTCTTCCGGTTGCCTCAGTTCTTCCCAATGATCCCCCTAACTCAATTGGTTTTCCGGTAAATGTTGCCGGAGTGCTTTGTTTATGAACTTTTTCGTATTCATCAAGCATCCACGCCATTTCCCTTCCACCCGTATTAACGTCTGGAGCTGGTATGTCTATCCATGGTCCGACAAATTTAGACAAAAATCTCGCGTATGCCCTTGATAACCTTTCAAGTTCAGCTTCAGAAAGTTCCTTTGGATCAACAACAATTCCACCCTTTCCTCCTCCATAAGCTACTCCAACAACAGCATTTTTAATGCTCATCCAGGTAGACAATGCTTTCACTTCATCCTCGCTGACATTGGGATGGAATCTTATACCACCCTTGTAAGGCCCCCTGCTATTGTTATGTTGAGACCGGAAAGCTTTGAAGGTTCTTGTCTTTCCATTATCCAGTTTTATCTTTAAAGTGGTCTTGTGAACCTTTTGAGGTTTCTTTAAATTTTTTAATGCTGACTTGAGAGCTTTTTTATCCTCAAAATCATCCTCCAAAAAAACTGCAACTTCATCTATCTGTTTTAGTACATTCGCAAAAGCTCCCATGCGCCATACAATATACCACACTACCTCCTATATCTACAGAATTATTTACTTTTTACCCAAATTTAAAAATAAACTTACGTAAAGGTCCCGGGTATTCAATTATTTTCCCTCCGAACTTTCTTTTAAATTCTGTAAAACCCTTCCATTTTTTTAAAGGATATCTCTCGTCATAGACTCCTCCGAAATCAAATATTTTTTTACCTTTGATTTTTGCTTTTACAATAGACTCCCACACAAGAAGACTTGGTGCATGAAGTCTATTTCCTTTTTCACTGGATGCGGCATACATATAGTATGAAATATCATTAGTATTAACCAAAAGCGCAGCTGCAATCAGCTCTTCTTTAAAATAAGCCTCTAGAATAATTGAATCTTTACCAAAAGCCTTATACAAACTTATAATTTCTTTTTTTTGAGAAAAGTTCATCCCCCAGCTTTTCGAAGCTTTATGCCAAAATCCAGAAAATCTTTCGATATCTTTTGATCTTTTAATAACAACACCGTTGCGTTCCGACAACTTAATGTTATATCTTGCTTTATGATGCATATCGGATAAAAGCTCTTTTTTGCTCTTTAATAGATCAAGCTGGATCGTTTTTGTGGGCAAGGAAGGATTCTTAGACTTTTTAAATCCTGAGTCACAAAGATCCAAAAATTGTCTATCATCCTTCGGTTCCACCAAAAAATTCACAATGCAATATCTTTTAACCTGTTTTTTAATATCACTCAAGCCCGCAATAAATTCAGGCCTTTGAAGTTTCACAATTGATAATCCAAAAAAAAGATCTTTAATATAACACTGATTTTTCCCTAATAAGATATATTTCCAACCTATACTTTGAACATAATCCAAATATCTTTTGTCTTGCCTAAGATCATGCATAAAATGAATATCTTTCTTATATTTAAGTATGTTTACTTCACCAAAGCAAACAGTCTCCGAAGATTTTCCTGATGAAGGTAAATAAACCAAAATAAAAATAGCCAAATCCCCGGATATAAAACATATTTTTCCAACTTTCCTCCTGTTTTAATTCTTAGCCTTTCGAAAGGAGGAATACCGAAACTCCACTTGAAAGGAAAAAGAAGAGGTAAACCTTCTTTTGTGAAACAATCGGCTAAAAGATGAGAAACATAACCTATCATAAGTGACGTCAGCAGTATCCCTGGATCCAAAAAACTTGGATCGAATATCTTAAAAAGTAACCAGCTGAAAAATGTATAGATCAAAAATACTCCCAAGAAGGAATGTGTCAAAGTCCTGTGTTTATAAAATATCCTGCGAAATACTTTTCCCAGAAATTCACCAGCAGGAAGGATGTCCCAAAGATCATTTCCCGCCTGGTCCATATCTGGCAGAAGAGATCCAACATCTGCAGCAACGAAACCCCCTACTAGAGTCATCAAGTTAATACTCTCGGGAGGATTTAGAGCAGCAATTGTAGTCAGAGATGTAAAAGCGATCGCATCATGTGTTCGTGATGTCATACGAAAATATTAACAAAATAATGAACCTGAGACTAATAAAATTATTAAATCCATCCTGAGAAAAAGAGATTGTACTCAATAAAAGACATAATTATTGAATAAACAATCGGATTGGAGAAAAGCGTAATTATTAATCCAATAACCAGAGATTGTTTTTTTGTTAACTCGTATAATCGTTTAGACAGAAAATAATTAACCAAAAATATCAATATCGTAGGCAATATAAAGTTTGCTGCAAATATTATCCCTAACAAGACAACACTCATAGAAAAAATATTATCTCCAAGTAAATACACACCAAAGCCGGAAGAATAGATAGACAGATATCCCAGTACCGTGATCAAAAATACATATCTCAAAAATCTCCAATGAACTACCAGATCTCTCTTTTTGATTAGCAAGTATCCAGCTAGAAGTCCAATAAAATTTAAACTGAAATAAGTAATAAACAACCATACCAACCTGTATTCTTTGAATATTCCGAAAAGGAGACCTTTAATACTTATTTGTCTGCAATATTTCTTATAATCACTACTTGAATCTTCTTCCAACAAATAATATTTCTGGTTGCTGACATACTGTTTACAATCATGCGCTATACAAATTTCATCAATCTCTCCCCACTTGCAATTCTCATCGAACTGATAAGGTGGAGGCGAAATAATTGCTGAGACATGCTTTGCAGAAAGTAGTAAAGACAAAATGAAAAGAGTCGTAACAAAAATTAGTAGAAAAACAGACTTATATTTTCTCACTAATTAACTTTAGCATAGATTTTCCAAATAAGAGGAATTTTTGCTTTATTTAAAAAGTGATAAATCTTTTTAACCTACCTGAGGATAATGACACTTTTTCCACTTTTTCCCACTACCACACCAGCAAGGATCGTTCCTGCCAACCCTCTTTCGACCATCCGAAGCATTAGGAGAGGATTGTTGAACTTGGTTTGGGTTACTTCCTGAAGAAACCTTGGCGAAGGCAGGTTCTCCAGCTTTGGCGGCAACTTCTGCACCTCCAGCCAAACCAATATTGTCCCTTTGGTCAACATTAGTTCTTGCCATATCCAGCGGTATCTCAGGTCTTTGCATCCTCACACCAACCCTGAAGATCCTTCTAACCAGCTCATCATCTATTCTGTCCAGTAATGTCTCGAACAGTGTATATGCTTCATTTTTAAACTCTGCAACAGGATCCCTTTGCGCATATCCCCTTAGCCCCATTCCCTGTCTTAATCCGTCAATATGGTCGATATGATCAACCCATTTATTATCGATCGAGCCAAGATAGGCGAATTTCTCGATCTGACGCATTATCTTTTCACCAACTTGCTTTTCGCGCAGCGAGTGAACGTCATTTACCAACTTAAAAAGAAATGCCTTAACCTTTTCATCATCGTCTATCTTTTCCAGTCTGTTTTTCATTTGGTCCCTGTCCCTTTCATCCAAAGGGATCGCTTCCAAAACTCCGGCAAGGATTTTCTCTTTGTCAACACCACCATCCACACCCAATGTTGAATTCACCACCAGCTTTTCTATATGATCGTTCAATTTATCTATAACCTCATCCTTTATGGATCCTTCAATTAGGATCTTGTCTCGAAGTTTATAGATGATGTCCCTTTGCTGATTGGCAACATCGTCATATTCAACAACCCTTTTCCTTGAATCAAAGTGGAATCCTTCTACTTTCACCTGCGCCTGCTCGATAGCACGACTGACGAGCTTATTTTCAATAGGCTGGTCTTCCGGCAAGTTGAAGCGGTTCATTATTGCCCCGATCTGCTCACCGCCAAAGATCCGCATCAGGTCATCCTCAAGTGACAGAAAAAATCTGGATGAGCCGGGATCACCCTGACGCCCCGAACGGCCTCGGAGCTGGTTGTCAATTCTTCGAGACTCATGACGTTCGGTTCCTATGACATGCAATCCTCCCGCACCAACAACTTCATCATGTCTTTTCTTCCAGCTTTTATAATCTTTAGTGGATTTGTACTTCTTATCGGTAACTCCGTCTCCTCTATCCGGTTTTGCACCCCCCAGTACAATATCGACTCCACGTCCTGCCATGTTCGTGGCAACAGTGACTGCTCCCGGTTTTCCTGCTTCAGCAATAATGGTCGCCTCTTTCTCGTGGTTTTTTGCATTCAGTACATTGTGCGAAATTTTTTTCTTCTTCAAGTAACTGCTAACGATCTCGTTCTTCTCAATTGAGGTTGTACCAACAAGGACGGGTCTTCCTTTCTCACTTTCCTTTTGGATCTCTTCAGCTATCTTTGTATATTTGGCGCGGAGGGTTTTATAAACGACATCCTGATGATCTTTCCTTATCATCGGATCATTTGTCGGCACGACGACAACATTCAGTTTATAAATTTCTTGGAACTCCTCCGCTTCCGTTGAAGCTGTTGCTGTCATTCCGGAAAGATGCTCATACATCCTGAAATAATTCTGAAAAGAAATGGTGGCCATGGTTTTGCTTTCCTGCTGGATCTCAACACCCTCTTTTGCCTCCACTGCCTGATGCATTCCATCACTCCAGCGTCTTCCTACCATTAGTCTTCCGGTGAACTCATCGACAATTGTCACCTGACCATCTTTTACAACATAATCACGGTCCTTAAGAAATAGGGTTTTTGCCTTAAGTGCATTTTCGATATGATGAATTGCTTCCCAATCTTTCTCATAAAGATTATCCACTCCCATTATCTTTTCCACCCTGGTTATCCCGTGTTCTGTCAAATTGGCGGAGCGAACCTTTTCATCAATAATATAATCAGTGTCCGGGTTTAGCTTTGTGATCATCTCAGCGAATTTATAGTATTTATCCGTAGGGTCAGTATCCGGTGCCGAAATTATCAAAGGAGTCCTTGCTTCATCGATCAAGATAGAATCAACCTCATCAACGATCACAAAATAGTGCCCGCGCTGTACTTTTTGCTGCAGCGATTGGACCATGTTATCGCGAAGATAATCGAAGCCGAATTCATTGTTGGTTCCGTAGGTTATATCTGCCTCATATGCAGCTTTTCTGGTTGTAGGTTTCAGGTGTGCCAGTCTTTCATCCCCATGACTTGTGTCGTTATATTCAGGATCGTAAATAAAGGAGTTCTGTTCCTGAACTATCGCTCCGACAGACAAACCGAGAAGATGATAAACCGGCGCATTCCATCCTGCGTCACGGCGTGCAAGGTAATCGTTGACAGTGACAAGATGAACTCCTTTTCCTATCAAAGCCCGAAGGTATAAAGGAAATACTGCAGAAAGGGTTTTCCCTTCTCCTGTTTTTTGCTCGGCGACATTTCCTTCAAAGATAGCTATTGCAGCCATCAGCTGAACATCGTACGCACGCATTCCCAGCTCTCTCCACGCAGCCTCTCTCGCAAGCGCATATGCTCTAGGCAAAACTTTTGCAAGATCCTCATCGGTCTTAACTTTTTTCTTTAACTTTTCGGTTTCCTTTTTAAAGTCCGTTCTTTTGAGCTTTTTCATCTCGGGCTCAAGAGTGTTGATTTCTTCAACAGTCTTTTCCAACCGATCAAGGATCTTTTTATTGGTATCCAAATATTTTGATAAAAGTTTTTTGAACATAGATTATTTGGTCATCAGTAAACAAAAAAAGACTCACCAGTAGTTCAGATACTCCAGTACCTGTAATTGAGGTAGATTCTTCTTGCAAGATTATAACAAAAGCTGCACATTTTATACAGATAATAAGTATATTGACGGAATACTATCGGGTGTTATAAAATGCAGATAATGAAAAGATTTATTTATTTTTTACTTATTCCCGTTATTCTTCTTTTCACCACTAGTGTTGTTCGTGCACAAGATACAACTCCACCCGACAATAAACGCACCGGAGATGTCATCACACTTATGGAAGACGAGGTCATTGACCGTGACTTTTTCGCAGCGGGAGATACGGTAGAAATATTCGGAACAGTCAATGGTGATGTATATGCAGCGGGTAGTAACGTCATTGTAAACGGAGTCATCAACGGAGACCTTCTTGCCGCAGGAGGAGTTATCACTATCGCAGGAGAAATATCGGATGATGTTCGTGTTGCGGGAGGCACTGTCACCGTCAATGCAGATATCGGCAGGAATATTACAGTATTTGGCGGCAATGTAGATATCACAGAAAACGCAACGATCGCCGGATCTGTTGTCAGCGGAGCGGGAAATCTTTTTGTGTCAGGACCTGTTGCAAAAGATATCACTGTGGGAGCCGGGTCGATGAGTCTTTCCAATATTGTAGGGGGAGATATTGTATCCGGTGTAGGGGAGCTGAGAGTTAGTTCACAGGCAAACTTGGGAGGAGATCTTTACTACTACTCCGATCAGGAGGCTAGTATTTCACAAGGTGCATCAGTATCCGGGGTCATTCAAAGAAACGATCCAGAAACGAGATGGAGAGTTAATGTTGATGTAGATGAAGAAGAACTTAGAGAAGATGCGCAAGGTTTTCTTAAAGGGGTCACAACTGTCGGGAAAATGATATCCTTCTCATCGCTTCTAATTGTAGGACTTCTGATGACCAAACTATTCCCCAATTACAGTCAAAAAGTTGTCACTAGATTGAAAGAAAGTCCCTGGAAATCTCTGGGTGTTGGATTTCTTTTGCTGATCGCCGTGCCACTAGCTGCAATTATTGCGATGATAACAGTCGTCGGTATCAGGATATCCCTCATCGCACTGGCCTTATATTCTATCTTTTTGTATGTTTCGAAGGTTTTTGTGATACTTTGGGCAGGAGAATTCCTGATGAGCAAGATCTCAAAGAAAAATAATGCTTATGGTTCGTTTACTTTGGGGTTAATTGCTTACTTTGTAGTCACTCTCCTCCCAGTCATAGGAGGCTTGATCAAATTCTTTACACTATTATTCTCTCTCGGAGCAATGATGATCACCTGCAAAGAAACCTACAAAAAAGCCCTGGAAAGTAAAATTTACTAGAGGCAATTCCAAAACCTCACACTTTCGTCATCCTGAACTTGTTTCAGGATCTGTATTCGCACTGTTAGCATTACTTGATACATTGTAGATCCCGGATCAAGTCCGGAATGACAGTATAAAATGGTTCTAATCTCTACAAATAAACATCAGGTTCGCTTCGGGGTAATACCATTTTACATTTTTGAAATGTTTTTCCAGTTTTTCTCCAAACTTTTTTGCCTGAGTTCTTTTCTCATCGTAATAAGTTCTATTGAATATTGCGATACCGTCTTTTGAAAGTATTCTTTTTACATTCCCAATAAACTCATCGCTTCCGAATTTTTCAGGAAAATCCTCACCTACATATAGATCAACACAAACGAGATCAAACTTTGTTTGATGTGTTTGGTGTTTGGTGTTTAGTGTTTGGTGTTTTTCCAAATATTCAAAAGCGTCTTCAATTTGTACTTCGACCTTATAATCATCAAGCTTCAAATATTTTTTTCCCAGATCAATCATCATCGGATCAATATCCACTCCTGTAATTTTTGCTCTTGGATAATTTTTTCTAGTTAGTTTCGCCAAACTACCCGCTCCAAGTCCTAGGATTAAAACATCTTGGATCTTAAATCGTGAATCCTGAATCTCTTTCAGCGTATCTTTCCATATCTTTTCCAATATTCCTCCCGACTGTGTCAATCCCCCTCCTTGAATATATGTTCCCCATGCAAGGTCACGAATTACCTGAAGTTTTCCGTTAATTGGGCTTTCAACCTCTTCTAAAATATTTTTGCCGCTTAAAAAATCTGATAAATTCATATCTATCTTTTTAATTCTTGTTAGATAATTTTAGCACTCTTCCGAATACTAGTTTAATAGTGAACAAGTTCAGATACATATTCGACATTAAGGGTATCTGACAAGAAAGGTAGATCAACACACTACAGGCCACAGTTTATTTGTTA
>JAFGPD010000021.1 GCA_016926185.1 Candidatus Woesebacteria bacterium
ATTATCTATGATAGAAAAACATCCCTACACACCTTTTGTGCCGAAAAATTCAAAATATTTAATTCTAGGAAGTTTTCCGGCAAAACCTTCAGAGCGTGGTAACTGGTATTACGTTAATCCCAAAAACCAATTTTGGTCAATTTTGGAAGAAACATACAAAGTAAAACTGGATACAAAACGTAAAAAGTTAAATCTACTAAAAGATTTAAAGATCGCTATTACTGACATTATCTTCTCTTGTTCAAGAAAAAATGACTCCAACTTGGATAAAAACCTAACTAATATCATCTATAACACTAAAACCATCAAAAAAATCCTTACCAATATAAATATCAAAAAAATATATTTCACAAGTCGCTTTGTAGAAAATAGTTTCAAAAAATTATTTTCTGAATACATAAAAAATAATCAACAAATTGAGCTAACATATCTACCCTCACCATCTCCCAGATATGCATCAATGTCTTTTAAAGAAAAGGTTATAAGATATAATCAATTACTTCCAAAAAAAATATGAAAAACTTTCGCCCCCCACAAAAGATCTATATAAAAACCTCTGATATAAAAAGCGCAGGAAGAGGGGTTTTTGCAAGAGAAAAAATTAATAAAGGCGAAATAATTGAAATCTGCCCCTTCATTAAAATTGACAAAAATGATCCCGAAAATCTTTTCGGGGGTGAACTGGTAACGTATTTTTTCTATTTTGGAAAAAACAGAGAAGAAATAGCTCTACTACTAGGCTTTGGTTCACTTTACAATCATTCATATAGTCCAAACTGCAAATATGAAATCAAACCGAAAGAAAGAGTTGTTAGATTCACTGCGACCAGAAATATTAAAATAAACGAAGAGATCACTTTTAACTATAAAGGTGATAATACCACCAAACTCTGGTTTGAATAAAAATCACAACTTCTCAAATTTAAGTTTATTAATTGCCTTCATGTTTAGAAAGGTTTTATACTGAAGATGTGGATAATAATAGCAACAATCAGCAAAAATACCCTCCTTTCAGATCAATCAAGTTGAATATGACTAATGGTAATAATAATCCGAAAGCAAATGAGACAACTTCAATATCACAAGCTAACACAAATAATGACCAAATAAACAATCAGGAAACAAAAATGGTTTCAAACTCAAACGTTTCCCCATCTAAACCACTCCCGACTAATTTACCTGAACACAACTCTTTTCCTGCAGATGTTGATAAACAAAACGAAAATAAAGAAAATTCAGCAGATCAAAATTCCCCTTTAGATGATACAAAACTCAGCCAGTCTTTAGTGAAACCTGTCTTAAATGATGATCCTGAAACAGATCCTGTTATTGAATCAAAACTTTTATCGCGTTATAAACAAAAGCCCCATCCTGATACAACACCAGATCAGGGAATTAATGAGGCACAAAAAATTAAAAATACTCAACAGAAGCAAAATTTTTACGATACTCAGCCTATTCAGGTCCCTGCTGAAGATAATTATAAAAACGCATCAAATCAACCTGAACCGCCAATAAACATTCCTACCACCGAAGAACATATAATACAGTCAACCGAACCAATATCTGAAAAAAAGGGAGGTAATAAAAAAGCTAGAGGGATAATCAGCAAAATATTCATCATAGCTATCCTGCTTTCGATCATAGTTATTATTTCTTCATCTGCGCTGGTATATGCTATAGCATACGAAAAAATTAATATTCCAGACAAGTCTATACAAAGGAAGGTCGCACATTTTGTAATGAGCTATGTTCCTTTTGCACCCCCCACACCTCAATACATAATTGAGAAGTCTGCACTTGCACACCAAAACGTCACAAGATATTCATATGATCTGTCATTTGCGCTAAATACCGACCAAGGGAGTCTTTCCAGTTTTGGTTTTGACAATTTCGATATGAAGGCAGATGGAGCAGTGGATTTCACACAACCCAACAATATTCTGGCAACAGCAGATGTCTCTGTAACAAATTCTTTCGGAATGCAACTAATGACAAAAGATAATGTTCTACATTTTAAGATATCTGAATTTCCAACCGACTTTTTAAGTCTGTTGGATATCGACCCTGCTGGCTTTGACCCTTTGATCGATCAGTGGTTCATGTATGATACCAGCACTCTTGAAAGTGAAGCAAGAACTTTTCTGGATGAAGAAATTGTGCAAAAAGAAGAAAATTCTAAAATAGATGAAAAGGATACTTTAAATGATGTGTTGGATGAAAAAATTCTGAAAAATATCACTTTAAGTGATGATACTTTCAACGGTTACGATACTTACAAGTTGGAATTTATAGCCGACGGAGAAATGATTGATTACTTAGTCGAAAAAGCTGAAAGGTCACAGCCACAGAGTGGAATGCTTTACTCTGATATAGAAAACCAGGTCTCCGAAAAGCCATCAGATATTATAAAGGAGTTCAAAATAATTGCTTGGATAGAGAAAGATACTTTTTATACGCGTAAGGTCATCTTTTCCGCCACAATAGTATCTGATGAAAAAAATTTTGACATTTCAAGCCCTCTAGGCTTCTTTATAGAAAACAATAATGGAAAAGCTCAGATATTAATGACAGGAGCAATAGTTCTTGACAACTTCAATGAGGAAGTTGTCGTTGAAATTCCCAAAGAATCCATACAGGCAGAAGAGATCTATAAAATTTTAAATGAGGCAATTTACGGTCAGGCTGGTATTGATTTTTCGGAAGAAACAAATGCGACAGAAAGCTCAATTATCATAGACGAAGATATTTTAAATAGCGAAGAGTATCTATTCGAAAATTATTACAAGCTCGAAAATGTCAATGATGTCTTAGGATGGTTTGGTGAAAGATTAAAGTGAGCATAAAAAAATTCTACCCGGCAAGCTCCTTTAAGAGTTCTTCTTGTAGATTTTGTGTGTTTTCCCTGATTTCACCCTCGATATCATGACCAATTCTATTGTTGATAAAAACAATAAGCTTTCTGCTATGCGGTTTGCTTTTAAACCTTTCAATAAAGTCCTCATGATGCTCCCTGGGAAGGTTGTCCAATATACAACCCAGAACCCTATGATGTACTATTTCATCAACTATATTCCAAAGTTCTAATTTTTCTTCTTCAGATTCACAAATTTCACTAATATATCTTGCCACATTCTGCATATCCAGTAAGTGGTCATAAAAGATCATACTCATAAACAAGCTGTACTTTTGAATAAGTTCATATTATTTCAGGTCAGGATCTACCTGGCCGTATTCGACAGGACCTAAAGGGACATTATTTTCCGGATCGTCCACAAAAAATACGATGATATCACCTTTTGTATACCTTTCTCCGCCCAAATACAACATCGTCTCAGGACTGGCACCAAACTGCTTACCTGTCCAAGCCGCTGGGCCAGAGTCAGCGATCGAACCTACCACAACCTTACCATTGTCAGGATTGACCATTACAACTTTCCTGTATTTATACCAATCTTTAAGATATGGTTGTCTGGTATTCCAATCTGGAAGATATAGAGTTTGAACAACAGCATACCATTTTTCGATTTCTCTCAAATTGTCAGTTAGATCATCTCTCGAGTACGCAAAGTACCCCCACGCTCCTAATCCGGGAGCCATACCGGCTTTTTGCACAAAACCCTGCGTATGCTGGGACATACTATCACCGGGATATCTTCTCAGGTGTTGTTCCAAACCCACATACCCATAAGTAGTATTTAAATGCTCACCTTCCAATGTAGCCCTGACATTAATACCCAAATAGTCTGATAAAACGTTTTCAATGAGCTTTTCTTCATTTCTTGTAAGAGACCTTGGCCTGTTAGGCAGTATCGAAAGAAGTATCTTTGAGATCTCACTGTGTTTTTTATCAATCTCAATTCGATTTTCCTTGAAGCTTCTCACATATTCGATCAGCTCATGAGGTGCCGGTAAGTGATATTTTGACTGCGGCAATCCTAAAATAACAGAACCTGTGACAATACCTGCATTCAGCAGGTGTGCAGAAGTCTCTCTTATTTTTCCAGGAATGAACATTTTATCTTTCAAAATATCTTTTATATGCGTATGAATCTCTTCAATATCAGCTTGTTCTCTTAAAGATTTTAGTTTAAGTTTCCTTCTCACAGTATCAAAATCCGTTTTTTTACTGTTATCTGATTTTTGGACAGTCATCTTTAATTTATTAGGAATTTTTCAACTAATCAAGCTCTGGAGTCTTTCTAAGGTCTCTTCCTTCCCTAAAATGACAAGTGATTCGTTTATTGGAGGGGTGACCTTATTTCCTGTTATTGCTATTCTTAGGTCCATAAAGAATTTTCCTGTCTTATAATCTTTATCTTGTACTAATTCCATTAAACAATCGTTTATTTTTGACAGCTCCCAATCGTCGATACTTTCTAAAACGACGAAAGCATTTTTCAAATGATCTTGCCAATTTTCACCAAAAAGCTTTTTGTCCACTTTAGGTTTTTCAGTGAAAAATCCCGCTAGTGATTCATAATCAGAAAGAAGCTTCATCCTTTCTTTCACCAAAGGGGTTATCTTTCCAACTAAATCTTTCTCATACTTACCATCATAAAATTTATAAATTTTCGTTTTTAGATTTTCGTTTTTAGATTCTTTTATGTATTGACTATTCATCCATAGAAGTTTATTCCTGTTAAACATCGGGTTGGACTTTTGCAGACCATCTTTGCCAAAAACTGAAACAAATTCCTCCAATGTGAAAAATTCTCTATTGTCCTTAGGTGCCCAACCTAAAAGCATGACAAAATTCAAAAGAGCTTCACGCAAATAACCTTGCTTTAGGAATTCATTTACCGTTACACTACCCTTCCTTTTTGATAATTTACCTCCATCAGGATCCAATATATCCGTTAAATGACCTATTTCGGGTCTATCAATGTCCAAATATTTATACAAAAGGAGGTGAATTGGAGTACTCGGAAGCCAATCATAACCTCTCAAAGCATGTGTAATTTTCATAGCATTATCATCCACAACAACTGCCAAGTGATATGTTGGGAAACCGTCAGATTTCAGAAGTGTCGTATCAGCCACATCTTTTGTATTCCACTCGATCTCTTTGTCTAAAACATAATCCCTATATTTCACAGTCTGATCTTCAGGAACCTTCAATTTAACAGCACCCTTTGTAATATCTTTCTCTCGGCATGGATCTCTCAATTGTTTCGAATAACCTTCTTCTTTTGCATTTCTAGCTTTACAACTGCAGTAAAAGGCAAATCCTTTTTTTACTAATTCATCAGCAGCTTTTTTATATAAACCTTTTTCCTTTCTTTCAGATTGGATGTAAAACTCATCCCAAACTAGACCAAAATCCATCAGATGATTTTTAATCTCTTCTCTTGAACCTTCCACCTCTCTTTTTTTGTCGGTATCTTCAATCCTTAGAATAAAATCTCCTTTTGCTGATTTTGCAAGTGCGTAAGAGAAAAGCGCAGTACGCAAACTTCCTATATGTATTGACCCCGTAGGTGAGGGTGCAAACCTTGTACGCAGCTTTTTGTATCCTTTATCCATACAGTGCTATTTTAACACTTTGAAGATAATCGTATAAAGCTTTTTTTCCAAGCATCATCCAGATCAAGTTTGGAGATTTTACCCGAGAAATGTAATAATAATCTTAATGACATCATTAACCAAAGTATCAATTGTTTCGCGAAAGGTAGTAAGATACGGGATTTACCTTCTTATTTTCGGGGTGATATTACGTTTCGTGATACTCTTCGGGAAAGATATTTATTATAAGCTAAATCCCGTAAAACCTCTTCCTCCAGAGGTATCATATGGTCAACTGGAAAAAATTCCCTTCCCGATTAAGGAATCGCCGGTGAAATTGACATATGAACTAATTCTTCCGGATGGTGAGCTTCCAAATTTCCCTGTACAGGTCTATATATATAAAATGCCAAAAGTACATACAAACATACAAGTACTAGATAGTGCAAGAAACAAAGCTTCCTCCTTAGGTTTCGACCCAAACGGAACAGAGCTGGTTGAGTCTGTTTATGTGTTCGAACATCAGGAAGAACCCTCTCGGCTAACAATGAATATTGTTAGCGGTATTTTTTCCATTAGTTACGATGTCCGAGCAAACCTTTCGATTTTGGGAAGATTCCCTCCATCCTCAGACGAAGCTATAAATACACTCAGCTCCTTACTTGGACGGGCAAATTCTTTTCCGGAAGATCTCACGGGACCTGTAAAACACAGGTATCTTAAGATCGAGGAGACTGGTTTTAAAGATGCAATTTCACAATCGGATGCAGATGTAATAAAAGTTAATTTCTATAGAAAAGACTACGGAGAAGAGATCCCCAGCATGACACCAAACGCTGTGGAGTCCAATGTCTGGTTCTATCTCGGTGGCTCAGACAGAAGACAAAATCCTCCGATTGTCGGCGGTGAGTATCACTACTACCCGATAAATGAGAATGAAAAGGCAACTTACCCTATTAAGACCGCACAAAAAGCCTGGGAAGAACTGCAAAATGGTGAAGGTTATATTGCAAATTTAGGTAATAATGACTCTAATATCATTATAAGAAGAGTTTATCTTGGATATTATGACGCAGGACAATACACCCCTTATTTTCAGCCGATCGTAGTGTTCGAAGGGGACAATGATTTTTATGCATACGTTCCTGCAGTTGAGAAACAATTCTATGGTAATGATCGGGAAAGCTCAGAATAAACTGTAAAACTGGTTTTATAAAAACTAAATGTCAATATTTACATCTGTCCAATCATAACTTTCAAATATCCAATCAATAAGCTTTCTTGTTTCACCGAACCGGTCCTGACTGCCCAAAAGAACAATAATTACTTTCTTATCATCCCTTTCAATATAAGTTACAAGATTTTCTCTGGCATTTTCGGTCCAACCCGTTTTTGTTCCTAAAACACCTTCAACCTCCCCAAGTAGCTCATTAGTGCTGTTAAGTGTATGAACCTTATTACCATCAACACTGTATACATCGAGCTTTTTTGTTCCTACAATTTCTCTAAAATACGGCTTTTGCATTGAATATGTTGCAAGTTTCATTAGATCCCTTGCGGTTGTTGTCTGACCCATCTCATCCAGTCCTGATGGATTTTTGAAAAATGTATTCGTAAGCCTCAGTTTAATGACTTTTTCATTCATTTTTTCAATAAAACCCTCTCTTCCATCTTGATAATGTCTGGCAAGCACTTCGGCAGCGTCATTAGCACTAGCTATGAGAAGTCCCTTTATCAGACTGTCCACTGTTATTCTTTCACCCACTATCAATCCCATCTTTTGTCCAACTATCCCATTTTTCTCAACTACAATTTCTTCTGCTGGATCATAATATTCCATTGCAACGATAGCTGTCATAATTTTCGTAGTTGATGCAGGTAAGCTATCTACATCGGGATCCTTTTTATAAAGGCTGCTTCCTGATTCAAGGTCAATTGCCATAACAGAACGGGCGGAAACTAACGGAAATTCGGTATCTTTTTTGAGTACTGGGAGTTTCGCGAAGCTTTTTTTTTCAACAATTTTCTCATCATTTACCGCTAGGACCTTTATATCTTGATCGTAAATATTTAAATGATATCTACTTTTGCTTAAATAGATATTAAAAGATATTAAAATTGCTATAAGCAGAAGTATTATTATAGAAGATATGAAACTTACTATAACTTTATTTTTGGGATCTTTATTATTATCTTTTTCTTTACTCTTCATCGGCAGCAACCTTAATAGCAAGCTCCTTTAACTGACTTTCCGTGGCTTTACTTGGGGCATCAAGTACTGCAGTTTGCCCTGAAGCTGAAGTTGGAAATGCCATAACTTCCCGCACACTAGGCTCACCCAAAATTGCCATCAGAAACCTATCCAGTCCAGGGGCAATACCCCCATGAGGCGGAACTCCATACGTAAAGGCATTCAACATGTGAGAGAACTGCTTCTTTTGATCTTTTGTAAAACCTATAAGATCAAATACTTTAGACTGAACTTCTGGTTGATGAATTCTAATGCTTCCCCCGCCAACTTCATATCCATTTAATACCAGATCATGCTGCAAACCTCTAACCTTCATAGGATCTTTTTCTAGTAGTTCTATGTCATCAGGATGGGGTGCTGTGAACATATGGTGACTTGGTGCAAATTTTGCCACTCCAGACCCATGGAAATAATCTTCTTCTGATTGTTCCGTAAATAAGGGGAAATCCAGTACCCATGCGAAAGCAAGCTCGTCTTTATCATTTTTATTTTTCCTAAGATCCGGTTTATCCGATCTATACTTTTCCATAGCTTCCCTGTGCGACAATCGTGGCCATGGACTTTTTGATATTTTTTTCTCAGGAAATATCTTTTTAACCAGTTCAGTAAAAAGTATTTCAGCCATTTGCAAAATGTCCTCCTGAGTAACAAAGCTCATTTCAATATCCAGTTGTGTGAATTCACCATAAGCCCTGTCAGCCCTGGGGTCTTCATCCCGGAAACATCTAGCAAACTGATAATACCGCTCAATTCCGGCCACCATCAAAAGCTGCTTATATTGCTGGGGTGATTGCGGAAGTGCATAAAAGTTACCTGGCTGCAATCTCGAAGGAACAAGAAAGTCCCTGGCTCCTTCTGGTGTTGTTTTGGTTAATATAGGTGTTTCAATTTCTACAAAATCTCTATCATTCAACCAATTCCTCATAAAGTTAGCCACTTTCGAACGGACCTTCATATTTGTATTCATTCTGGTTCTCCTGAGATCAAGGTATCGCCACTTATTCCTTATATTTTCATCAATACTATAACCGTCAGAGGATATTGGCAAAGGAAGCTCTTGTGCTTTTGTTATCACTTCCAACTTTCCAACTTGGATCTCTACTGTACCTGTCTTTATATTTTTATTGATCAGCCCTTCCGGTCTTTTGGAAACCTTTCCTTGTATCTCAACAACTGATTCTGAAGTAACTGAAGGCAGGTCCTGTCCGACGCACTGAACAATACCCGATCTGTCCCGTAGATCAATGAAGGTTATCTTTCCATGATCTCGGATACTATCTATCCAGCCTTTCAATATCACGTTTTCGTCGACCTTTTCAACGGTTTCTGCAACAAGAGTTCTGGTATCAGTTTTTCCCATAACTTCTGATATTTTAAATCACTTCAATTGATTTCTCAAACCTAATAATTATTTTTCTTGTCATTTAAGTATTTCCAAATGCCTCTTTTTGCACTGTGTGTGACCACAAAGCCAAGCCAGTCACGATTTGTAGGTTTTGCTTTTTTATTTTTAAGGATCTGGACAATATCCCCGCTTTTTAATTTATGATCCAATGCAACGATCTTCCCGTCAACTTTTGCACCCTTTATATATCTGCCCAGATCGGTATGTACAGCAAATGCAAAATCTATTGGTGTAGCATCAGCAGGAAGATCATAAACATCTCCCTTTGGAGTGAATACATAGATCCTATGGGCAAGTGCATCAAATTTCACTGCTTTTTTGAATTCATCCTTATCAGTGATCTGCTCCTGCCATCTAATAAGTTCTCTCGCCCACTCTATCTTCTTTTTGTCAGAAATGACCCCTTTCTCAAGTTTTTCATCTTTTACTCCAGACTTTTTCGCCTCCGAATATGCCCAATGTGCGGCAAAACCATAATCAGCCTGTTCATGCATCTTTTGCGTTCTTATTTGAACTTCAACCGGTTTACCCTCAGGACCAAAGACTTTCGTATGTATCGACTGATACCCATTTGGTTTCGGTTGTGCAATGAAATCCGATACTCCAAGGTGTGGAATTGGTTTATACAATTTATGGACAATTCCCAATGCAAGATAACAATCGCTGACATCTTTGGTGATTATTCTCAGAGCTACAATATCATGGATCTGGGTGAAATCCCATTGTATCTCTTTTCTTTCAAGCTTTTTCCAAAGTGAGTAGTAATGTTTTTTCCTTGCGTGAATTTTGGCTTGTACATTATTTTTTTTAAGGATCCTGCCGAGCTGTTTTTTCATTTTTTTGATAACTTCTTCCGATTTTTCGTAATAAGTTTCTGAGTCCTTCAAAATTTTTTCATACTCCTGGGGGTAAACATACCTAAAAGCCAGATCCTCAAGCTGACCTTTTACTTCACCTATGCCTAATCTTTCTGCAAGCGGTGCGTATATCTCCAAAGTCTCTCTGGCAATAAGCTTTTGTTTATCTTCAGGAAGTGCATAAAGTGTACGCATATTGTGAAGTCTGTCAGCGAGCTTGACCAAAACCACCCTAAGATCCTTTGCCATCACTAATAATAGTTTTCTTAAATTTTCCAAAGTCTCATCTTTTTTTTCCTGCTTTAATCTAATATCTGAAACCTTAGTGACTCCATCAACCAGAGCTGCAACATCCTCCCCAAAATCTTTTACGATATCTTCACGTTTTGCACCTCCGTCCTCTATTGTGTCGTGCAAAAATGCTGCAACTATTGAGTCTGTATCAACTTTCCATTCAGATAAGATAAGTGCAGAAAAAAGCGGATGAGAAGCATAAGGGTCACCTGTCAGCCTATTTTGACCCGTATGTGCAATTTTGCAGAATTCCCAAGCTTTGTCTATTGATCTAAGATCAACACTAGGATTGTACTCTTTCAGCCTGAGCTTTAATTCATTGAACTTCTCCTCCATGTCAGTCCCGCTCAACATAGGTATATTATATCAGCCATAAAGTAATTTAACTTGATCTAAGAAAAATTAGTTATATTTTTATTAGGTCCGCAAGTGAATATCCTTTAATTTTAATTGAAGCGATCTTTTTCCCTGCCACACATTTTCTTCCAAGTTATAGGCAAAATCCGCTATCCGATTTGTCATTAATTTTGTGTAAAGATAGCCCATACCAAAACCGATTGCGTCCTTTACAATTCCATCTTTTTCTAATTTTAACTTAAGATGTGAAGCGTCCCTGCCCACTGTTCTCACATCCAAAACAGTTACGTCTGAGGTTGAAAATACCGGTGTTGGATTCCCTAACCCTGTTGGATCGAATTTTTTTAGATCATTGGTTAACTTTAGTGACATTTGTGAAAAACTTAAGCTTAGATCAACTTTTAGACTTCTCGTTAAAATCTCCTTTGTTAATAAAGTTTGCGAAAGAGTTTCAAATTTGTCAGTAAATTGCTCAAGTTTTTGCGTTTCTATACTAAAACCTGCCGCCATTGGATGACCACCTCCACCTTCCAGCAGATCATCAAACTTTCTTATCGCATCAATCATATTAAATCCGGAAATTGAACGGGCAGAAGCTTTGCTCAGCTCTTTTCCCTTAGATATGACAATGGCAGGTCGATAAAATTTTTCCACTAACTTTGAAGCGGCGAGCCCGATAACCCCCTCATGATACTCCTCGTGTGCCAAAATTATCGCACCTAACCACTCTTTCTTTCGAGCCAACTGAAGGGCATGGCCTACTACTACTTCCACAGTATCCTGTCTTTCCCGATTAGTTTTTCCCAATATTCGCGCGTACTCATATGCGTTTTTCTCATTTTTAGTACATAAAAGCCTTAGTGAATCAATGGCGTGTTCCATTCTTCCCATCGCATTCAATCTGGGAGCTATCACAAAACCAATATGATAACTTTCAATCTCTTTTTCTTCTATCCGAGCCTCTTTAAAAAGTGCCTTCAATCCAAGTCTTTTTGTTTTCCTGAGTTCTTTAAGACCATAAACCACTAATGATCTGTTTATTCCTAAAAGAGGAATAAGGTCTGCGATCGTCCCTATGGCAACAAGATCCAATCCTAAACCATTCTTGAATATTGAATATTGAATCTTGAATCTTTTCCTGATCTCTCTTGCCAATATCCACGACACTGCCGCACCGCATATTTTGTCCGTATGAATTATTGAGTGAGCACCAGGCTTTTTCTTTCCCTCCTGATGATGGTCCGTAACTATAACATCAACTCCGTTTTTTTGTGCATAAGAGATCGCTTCATCTGCAACAATTCCATTATCAACAGTTACAATTAGTCCCAACTTTGGATAATTTTTCCTTAAGATATCAATGCTCTCTTTGTTTATTCCGTACCCTTCTTCAAACCTATCAGGAATATAAGGCATCGTCTTAATTTGCAAGGCATCAAAGACCTCCCACATTATCGCTGTTGCACAAACGCCATCTGAGTCATAATCACCGTAAACAACGATCGTTTCTTTATTATCTTTTGCTTTTTTTATCCTTTTTAGCGCTTTATCAACTTCGGTTTTTTTAATTCCAGCCTCCTTTAAAGTAATTTCTGAAGGTTTTTTCGGATTGAAAAACTCTTCTTTTTGTTCTTTTGAAGTAATATCCCGATTTTTCAAAAGGGCATTGATAATTTGATCTTCCGTGGCCTTATCTTCAATGTCTTTTTCTAGTACTTCCCAATCCATGTTAATAGTATATCGCATATGGTATGTTGTATTTAGTATTTAGTATTTAGTATTTAGTATTTAGTATTCAA
>JAFGPD010000022.1 GCA_016926185.1 Candidatus Woesebacteria bacterium
GAAACCTCTGAAGATCAATATATCTACTACTTCTTTATTCAGCTCAGATGCTGTCTTTGCAGCATCGTCAAAATCCGGTTCCTGCACGAAACCGGAGCCAACTATTATCTTTTTTAAAGTTTCGGGCGTTAAATGCATGGGCAGTTAATTTATTATATGACATCAGCCCCAGCTTACAAAGTGGAGGTTTGCCAACTACTTGGAGTTACCGACAAAACAGCCAAAAACTGTAAAAGTTGAGAAATGAAGAGTAGATCAGCTCTTGCCACGTTCGGAAATGCTCGACAGCATTCTTAATGATTTTGCGATAGCTGGAACTACATGAGTACTTCTTAGTAAAGGTTTATCTGGTTTTACTTTTCCTCTTATTTCTGTGACTACTCCCAATCCTAACCCCGATCCAACACCGGTAGCACCTATTAAAAACCCCGCACCTAAATGAGCAGCATTTTCAGTTTGTCCTGCAGTCATTGTATCAATAATCTCTTCTCCAGCCCGCAAATAAGTTCCCAAAGCAACTCCGGAAGCTACATCTGTTGTTCTACTTATTATTTGATTGGCGAGTTCGCCAATATTTTGTGCATCTTTCGCCCCCGAGGCGATGTATTCAATTGCTGTACCAGCAAATTCTGCTACGTCCCTAGCTTGATGAGTCAAAGATGGTCCGTATTTTATAGCTGCTCCAATACCCATAACTCCAGTTGCGGTAAGTACTGCGGCGTTTGCAATATCTTCTTTCGATGCTTCCTTTCCAGCCCACGCCTCAAGCATATCGGCCCTTCTATTCAAAAATTGAGCAAGAGAATTATCTTTTATATCTTGTTCTGGAGATCCACTTCCTGGACTTTCTGTCATGTTTCTTAATCCTTCCTTAGTTTTATTAACAATGATTATTGTACCTTACTATTGAATAGAAAATCAATAGAGCCTAGAGCCTAGAGTTTATGTTATATTTTAGCTTCAAAATGTTATAAAATATTCATTCCACTTGACAATTTATCCCACGGCCTGAAAATAGACAGAAGCTCCTGACCAGGTACAATTTATACAAACTAATTCTTCTCAAACAAAGCAATTGCTTCTTGTGGAGATATTACACACACCTCATCACCAACATAATCCTTTTTGTTTCTGGTAACCAGATATTTTATTTTGCTCTCTAAAGCGCAGTAGTATTGAATCGCATCTTCAAAATCCTTAAAGCCTGAAGCCAAAGCTTTATCTATTGTCTTCTCATTTAAAACACATACATTAAACAATTTTCTCATCTTTTTCAAAGCCATATGAGCTTTATCCCTGCCTTTTAATTTTCTTATAATGTAAAAACTATTTGTAAACACAATTGGAGATGTCAGCATTGCAATCTTCCTTGTGAGCAACAGATCAAGGAGTTTTTGAGAAAAAATAAACTCTTCTCTTTCCAAAATCACATCCAAAATAACATCACTATCAACAAAAACCTTCATCTTTCAATTTACCTATATTCTTCCAAAAGATAATCCACAATCACATCTTCCGGACTCTTGCCTTTTGGCAGTTTGGCAACGCCGGTCAGCTCGTCCACTATGGAATTTTTCAATCCACTTTTCTTACTTTTTACAAGTACTTTAAAGTATTCTTCGACGAGTTTTGACAAGCTTTGATCTTGAAGATATTTTTTGGCGTCTTCAATCACATTTTTGTTCACGCTGAGTGTAAGCTTTGATGTCATATTTAGATATTATACGTACAACATGTTAATGTCAATACGTATTCTTTGTTGTTCTTTGTTTGAGAATCCAGATGTGCAAACAGAAATACACCTGCCCGCAATCGCCTTGCCTGAAACTGCTATATCGTTGCAGGCGGGTACGCTCAAGCGTTGCAGGCGAGCTAGCCCCTGCTGAGTAACCTCAGATGATATACTAATCTGATTAATTTCCAATTTCAGTTAACCAATCCGCAACTTCCTTATAGAAGTCCTCTCTCCAATGTTCCTGTGATAAAGAATGGTCTGCGCTGGACAAAACAACCGAAGTGGTTTGATTATTTGAATATTTTAAGTAATTTCTTGTTGTAGCTCTAGGAACCTCCTCATCATTTTCGGACTCAATAAACAATACTGCTCCACTAAATCTTGAAAAACCTTTCAGTGCCTTATTGGTTTCAGGTGTTTCCCTACTTTGCTTGAAAATGTTTGGATCTCTATCAATTAACTTCTTTGTTGGTACATCATACTCTCTATCTGGATACAAAGCAGGCTGAGATAATATCAAAACACCAACCCCCTCTCTCTCTGCCACGATAGATGATAAATAACCCCCATAACTTTTTCCCAGTAATGCCGTCGTCAAATCAGGGTGTTGCTTTTTTGAATATTTAATTGCAGCCACAACATCTTCCTCGTGTTGAGACCTAGAAAAGTCTCTCAGGTTGTATGGACTATTTGTATGACCTCTCAAATTAACTACCAGCACCTCTATGCCAATATTTGCGAGCTTATCTCCTAACGGTAAATATTTCTTATCACTGCTAGTCCATCCGTGAACAACTACAAGTTGCGTTTTTTTTGAAATACCAATTGGTTCAAATTCTTTGCATTTAATGTATTGTTTTCCAACAGGTATATTAATTTCTTTATATGACATCAATTGTATTATAAACCAAGTCGATAATAGTCTAATTATGTAAATAGAAGTTCCTAATACTCCTTCGCCAAGGCTTCAGAAGAACACAGCCACATTTCGCTAATTCTCCTTCACTAAGGTTTCGGGGGGGGCACTGGGCTACGAGGTGACATTAGTTCCATATAAAAATGAAGCACACAACCTCACCAGAGAAACCCCTGCGTATGACTCAAAACAACCTTGACCGGTCTTACTTTTTGATCTTCTCGTACCAATCCATTAAAACCTTGGATACCAAGTCTTTTGCTCCAAGCCCAACCGATAAACCTATTGCCAAAACAATTGTA
>JAFGPD010000023.1 GCA_016926185.1 Candidatus Woesebacteria bacterium
CGGTGTCAGATTGAATTGTGTTCCCTGTGCTAAAAATCTCATTAGTTAATTATTATCTTCGTAACAAAACATTGTCAAGAGGGAAAACAAATAGGATAAAAAGCGAGAGGGCAGGAAGGTGGAAAGTGAGATTTTCCAGAATAAGAGTGTAAGAAAGATAATGAAAGAAGGACGGGAAGAAAATAGAGCCGGTGTACAGGACTAAAAAAGAGTAGAAAGATGCGAATTATATTCTAACTCAATAAGTTTTGTGAAAACTTGCATCACTTGAAAAAAAGTGTTCACACGGTACGATAGTACCAGAGCAGAAATCATAAAACATAGAACATAAAAAAATATTCCATCATATTTAAAAACATGCCATTGTCCAATAGTCACACTCAAAAATATCATGATTACAAAAAACTATCTGCATACAAAAAAGCAAACAATCTGACTAGAGAGGTTTATGTTTTTGTTTATAAAGAAAAAAACCTCAGACCAAATGACTATCTTATTAACCAGCTACTCAGATCAGTCAGTTCAGTTGGTGCCAACATCGCTGAAGGGTATGGAAGATACTACAAAAAAAGTTTTAGACGATTTCTTGCTATAGCACGAGGTTCTAGCTTTGAAACTGAATATTGGTTGGAACTTTTAACAAAGCTTAAACCCCAATATAATGTAACTTTTAAGAAATTTATCTCAAAGAACCAAGAAATCATGAAGTTGCTGACAACAATGATGAAAAACCTTGATAATTAATTTTATTCTATGCATTATGTAATTATGTAATATGTTCTAATTCCATGAACGATTTTGAACAACAACACGCCATACCTCAGCAGATATCTGCATACCAGTTCAGGCTGGTTGGGGATATGACCCTCAAGCAATTCTTCCAGCTTGCTGCCGGCGCGTTGGTCTCGTTGATGATCTATGCGACCAATCTGCCCCCCATCGTCAAGTGGCCGCTTATAATCATTTCATTTTTAACAGGTGTTGGTATGGCCTTTTTCCCTCTTGAAGGAAGACCCCTGGAAAAATGGATATTCCTTTTTGCAAAGTCGATATACTCTCCAACCCTTTTTATATGGAACCGCTCAAAAGTTGTAAAGACATACTTTAAACCCGAGGATCCTTCAGCAATGCAGGATTACGTAAGCCTTCCGCAAACCCAAGACCAGCAAATCCAGGAGCAGGCGCAGATGGCACCGCCGGGAAAAATTGAAGAGGTCAAAAAATCCCTTAAAAACCTTGAACAGCAGGAACAGGAATTTCTTTCAAAGGTCTCCTCGAACTTCGAATTCCCTGCTCCCGATATAAGCGAGGTATCAGATAAGGACAGGAAAGTTGTCCATCCTTCCGGAACAAAAGATGTAGAGATACCTGACACTCCCGATGTTGAAATTGAAAAGCCGGAGGAAGAGAAAGAAGAAGTTTTGCAGGCTCAATCAGAAGAGGAAATAAGCTCTGAGGTAACTCCAAAAGAAGAAGAGAGAATTGTAAACGCAAAAGATGCTGAGTTCACCCCTGAAGCTTCTCCTCCAACACCGCCGGTGACTCCCAATATCGTCGTCGGACAAGTGCTTGAAAATGACGGAAAGATAATCGAGGCAGCAATACTTGAAATAAAGGATGATCTGGGAAGACCGACAAGGGCGGTGAAAACCAACAAACTGGGACACTTCCAAATAGTCACTCCTTTGGTCGACGGCAAATACAAAATTATCACAGAAAAGCAAGGCTACGAATTCGACATTGTTGAGTTCGAGGCTAAGGGTGAGATAATCCCGCCAATAATGATCAAAGGAAAAAAGACAGAAGAATCCCAAAATGATCAGACAGACAGTTCTGAATAAAAAATCATGCCGAAAATACCTTTTCTTTCAACACCCGACAAACCGCTCAGCAATTCCACCCAAAACATGCTGCCTATTGCTGATATCACTGAAGACATTGTCGTTTTCAAAAACGGCGGAGCCGCACTGATCATGGAGTCCACCTCTTTGAATTTTGGACTTTTGAGTATTCGCGAACAGGAAGCGGTGATCGCAGCTTATGCGGGACTTTTGAACTCTTTTTCTTTCCCTGTAGAGATAATGGTCAGATCACAAAAAAAGGACATTTCAAACTACATCAAAGAACTAGAAAGATCTGAAAAAGAGATCACCAATCCCAAACTGCAGGTCATTATGTCTGATTACAAAAAATTCATAGTCGATGCAATAAAGAAGAAAAATGTTCTCAGCAAAAAATTCTATATTTCAATCCCTTTTACACCATATGAGCTCGGGGTTGCAAAGTCATTTGCATCTACAATGAATCCCGGTGCAAGTAGTAAACCCCTTCCTTTCCCAAAAAGCTATGTTATAAGAAAAGCAAAGATCACTCTTTATCCAAAAAGAGACCATCTGATGCGTCAGATGGGCCGTCTTGGAATAATGCTAAGGCATTTGAAGAACAAAGACCTTGTCGAGGTTTTATATAACACTTATAACTCCGAACCGCCTGTAAAAGAAAGACAAATATATCAATAGATCTATCAATGAAACTCAATCCTTTTAATAAAAACAAAAAAGACAAAGATCAAAAAGAAGACTCTGTCGAGAAAAACTCAGAAATACCGGAAAGTCAGCAGGTAACAAAAAACTCGGAAGAAAAAACTGACCAAAGTAAAGCTCTCAAATCTCCTGATGAAAAAACATCTCAGACAGATCCTCAACAATCTTCTGTTTACTCTGCAACTTCTGCAATGAACAATGAATTCTCCCAATCAAAAGAGTTCAGCCTTCCTCCAACCCAAAAACCAAAGATAATAAAACCAGGTGAAGAATTCCTAAAACCGGATCTTTCAGCTATTGATGTCATTGCGCCTGAAACAGTTGTTGTTGATTTTGACCATCTGAAAATAAATAACGTATATTACAGAACACTTTTCGTATCAGGATATCCCAGATTCGTCTCCCCCGGCTGGCTGGAACAGATAATAAATTTCAACAGCTCACTGGATATGTCTTTTTATATCTACCCTATTGAAGGCAAGGGTGTACTGGATGAACTGAGACATAAGATCGCCGAAATGGAGGCAGAGATCGCAACAGACCTTGAAAGAGGAAAGATCGTCAACCCAGCAACTCAAGCCAGCATGGAGGATGCAAGAGCCCTTCAGGAAGAGCTGGTGAAGGGGATCGAGCATTTCTTTGAATTTGGATTCTATCTGACCATAAGGGCATTCGATCTTGAACAGCTCGATTATGTTACAAAGCAGGTGAAATCAACTTTGGAGTCACTAATGGTTAAACCTCAAAATGCAACACTTGACATGCTCAATGGTCATCTTGCAACGACTCCTCTTGGGATAGATAGATTGAATATCACAAGAAACATGGATACAACTTCTCTGGCAACCACATTCCCGCTGACTTCTGCGGAGCTGACCAGTGACAAAGGGATTCTGTATGGAATAAACACTCAAAATGATTCATTCATAATCTTTGACAGATTTTCCCTGGAAAACAGCAATATGAGCGTCTTTGCAACAAGCGGTGCCGGAAAAAGCTATTTTGTAAAACTTGAGTCGGTTAGATCGCTGATGACAGGCACCGAAGTTATCGTCATCGATCCGGAAGCAGAATATAAAACCCTTGCAGACGCCGTCGGCGGGGAGTATATTAAGTTTTCCTATTCTTCTCCGTCAAAGATAAATCCTTTTGATCTTTCTCAAGTCTACGAAGAAGGGGAAAATCAACTGGGACTTAAGATACTTTCGCTTCACTCGCTTTTCAAGATCATAATGGGAGAGATTTCAGCAACACAGGAAGCACTTCTGGACCGAGCTCTCATAGAAACTTACCGGTCAAAAGGAATAACCCAAGATCCTGAAACCCAGACAAAAGAACCGCCATTGATGGAAGATCTTTATAAAGTCCTGACAGGAATGGAGCTGGATGAGGCATTGGACCTTGCCGCAAGGATCGAGAAATTTGTCAAGGGATCATTCATTGGGATCTTTGACCAGCAAACCAACATCGATATTGTCAATCCTTTCACCGTTTTTTCTGTCAAAGAACTGGAAGATACCCTAAGACCTATCGCAATGTTCGTGATACTAGATTTTATTTGGACAAGAGTCAGAAAGAACCTGAAAAGAAGACTGCTTGTGGTTGATGAGGCATGGCATATGATGCGATATGTTGACTCTGCCCAATTTCTTTGGTCGATAGTGAAAAGGGCAAGAAAATACTATCTTGGACTGACAACAATTACACAAGATGTCGAAGATTTCCTTGCACAAGATATAGGTAAAGCAATTGTCACCAACAGTGCTCTTAGAGTCCTTCTCAAGCAGTCTCCTGCTGCAATAGACAGGATCTCTGATGTCTTTTATTTATCTCAGGGCGAAAGACAGCTTCTTTTGGGCGCCAATATCGGAGAGGGTATATTTTTTGCAGGAAGTAACCACGTTCCAATAAATATCGTTGCATCCCC
>JAFGPD010000024.1 GCA_016926185.1 Candidatus Woesebacteria bacterium
AGACCGCACTGTTCACTTAACATGAAGTCACCATTACAATATATGCAGACATACAAGTGATTTTCCGAAATGTATGCGTCCCATACACTTTATTCAACATTCAAATCAAAAATGCTAAACTAGAATTATGAAGAGGTTTATTGTTATACCCTTTTTTGTAGTTTTTTTATTATTTAATCAGCCAGGAAGTATTGCCGCCCAAGAAATTTACCTTAATGAGACTTCCGATCAAAGTTGTAGAGAAATTTGTAACCTTGTAAACCTTAATCTTAATTGTCAAAGTATTGGCATAAATTCAGACGCCAACGACGGAAGGTATCGATCACGCAGAGATGGTGGTTCCGGAAGATGTGAAACACTCTATGGAGATTGTAACAGTGTAATGAGCAACCAAAATGCAGATGAGTGTGGTAGTGGGTTTTTGGGTCTTGGCCCAAGCTTTCTTCCTCAGTGGACATACTGCCAGTGTATCTCCGGCACTGCAATAAATTGCTCCGGTTTTTCTGGAACAATAACGGACTCATCAACAAGTAGTGGAATACCAGACGCTACAATTACTTGGTATTTCGACGGGGTTCGATCAATGCATACAATTATGTCTCGCTCAGATGGATCCTTTACTTACCCTTACCCAACCGACGATTATCAAACAGTACAGATAGACATTGTCAGGTCGGGATATCAAACTGTTGAACAATTTTTAGTAACATCTTGTTCGGGCATAAATATAGCTATGGTTTCACTTGCAACAGGAACTCCAACACCTGGTGACAACCCTCGTTGTGGTTATAGCTGCGCAACGTCTGATCAATGTCTAGGTGCCAGCGATGGTTGCACTTATTGTTATTCAAATACATGTATAGACCCTGATTCTGTTCCTTCCCCGCCTCCCACATCAACTCCCACCCCCATTCCTACACACACACCTATTCCTAGTCCTACAACTTCGGAACCAACTCCAAATCCTGAAGATGGGTTTTGCAGATGTTCTGTTAATGCTGCTCGCTTATGTTATCCGTTAATTTCGGAAGATCACTGCTCTCCCGGCCGAGAGGCAGTGTGTACAAACACATCTCCCGACCCCTCGGTAGGTTGTCCATGTGTTTGTTTAGACCCCGATGAAGATCCTGATTGCGGAGGCTCCAGTCAACCTTGTTGTGAAGGCAATACGTGTAACGATGGGTTTCATTGTGAACTGAGATCATTCAGATGTATCCCAGATGATTCTTGGACAACAACTACTAATGAGCCAAGTGACATCTTTTGTGTTGACAATGATCCAAACGTAAGGACATCAGAACCAGATTCCGGAAAAATTGCTACAGCCATAGGTTGTATCCCTGTTGAAAATGGACAAGCTTTGGTGGTTTTTTTACTTCGCTGGGGATTGGGGATCGCCGGAGGGATCGCTCTTCTTCTGAGCTCCTACGCTGGCTTTCTTATAATGACCTCTCAGGGAGTACCTCAAAGACTCCAAGCCGGAAAGCAGCTTTTGACAGCAGCGTTATCAGGACTTCTTCTCATTATCTTTTCAGCAACACTTCTTAGATTGATAGGTGTGGATATCCTCAGAATTCCCGGCTTCGGACCAGATCAGTAACTCTCCTCAAACCTTTCCACTATTGGCACATCCTCTGCCATTTGTCATAATAACCATAAGGAAGGTTTTTTTAATGTCCAACCCTAGAACAAAAAGAAAAATATTTTTTTCATTTTTCATTTTACTGTTATTCTTCTCACTATTCAGATCAATTAAACCCTCTAATGTGTTTGCCCAAAGAGTTGTCGGAAGAATTAATGATATATCTTCAGGTTCTGTTCAGGTGCAACCCGAGACCAGAACCTGCGGTGAACAATTTCTAACAATTCCCGGAGCTACTTTAAACGGGACACTAGTAGTACAGCACTCTTCCGGAATAGCATCCATTTGGGGATGCAATGGCGCTGCTCCTTACTATCATACTGATGCAACAGGAAACCAAAATCAGACTTTCACTCTGACACCTCCTGCCGGATATGAATGTTCAAATATCACCTGGGACATTGGTTATTATGAATGCGAGAATTGCCCACCATTCCAGCAAGGCAGCGGCTGCACAGCAACGATAAACACACTTTTAGGCGGCGATTGGAACAATCATCTCTGGTGGCATTTAAGAAGACCTTCTCCCCCGCCTCCCCCCACCAACGTCACTTGTTCAGTATCGGGTGACACCGCCACGCTCAACTGGACAGCATCCACCGGTGATGTTGCATGGTATTCTTTAAGGGTGATTGAGAATGGTCAGGGAACTACTTGTGATGGATCATGGTATTTATGCGAACCTGAATACAATGCCAATAATTTAACCTCGTCTCCTTTTAGTTTTGATATAACAAGCGGAAACAGTTATCGCGGTTGGATGGAAGCGGTCTCCAACGACGGGCTTTGGAGTGAAGCTGTTGAGTTCACATGTGTGGATATACTACCCAACTGTAAAAACCTTTCAGGACCTACTAGTTTAGTTTTAGGGGAAACAGGAATCTATACAGTTGATTTTGAATGTCCTGGTTGTGTTCCTGGAGAATTAGGCGGTCATTTGGAATATGACAATAGCAACCTGATCAGAGCAGATGCTTACACAGGAACTACAGGGAGCATGACTGCTGAATGGACACCACAATCTTTAGGTACATTTCGATTGTGGTGTAGAGCATGGAATGACGCCATAGCAGAATGCCGTCCTCCGGACCTTGTAGACGAACCTCCTCGCTATGATTGTACAGGACCTGACTATGAGCTTTATGTAAATGTCTTGGTACCAACGCCAACTCCAACACCGCTTCCGTGCCAGCCGGGAGGGAACTGCTGTATTTGCATAATCGACAACCCCCCGGACCAAGATCCTGTTTGCCGAGAATTAGCCGACTATTGTGATGAAGGTTATGAAGCTTACTGCGGTGAAACCACCGACGAAGAACAATGCGAAAGCTATTCCTGGTGCAGATGTCTTTCTGAAGGTATGGGGGGCCAACGATGTGGCGGTCGAGACGAGCAGTGCTGTCCGGGTTACTTCTGCGGTCCGAATCTATATTGCATGGAAGGAATTTGCAGGATAAGAACATCTAAGATAACAGAATATTTCTGCGATGAAGACGGAGATCCAATCAGTGAACCACTGGATGAAGATGGCAATCCAAGACCGCTTTACACTGCAATAGGCTGTATCCCTGTCAACGATAAGCAGGCTTTTACAGCTTTCATGCTGACATGGGCTATCGGAATTGGCGGAGGTTTGACAGTTTTACTCATCGCTTACTCGGGATTTCTTTTCCTGTCATCACAAGGAGATCCTCAGAGGCTTCGTCTGGCAAAAACAATGCTGGCAACAGCAATAACTGGAATAGTAATGCTTGTCTTTTCCGTAACTTTGCTGAGAATAATCGGGGTGGACATTCTTGGAATAGATTAATTTGAATTTCTTCTTAGTAATTAGATTACTTGTAATGCCTAAATATACAGTACCTACAATCTTTGATAATATTAACTTATCTTGTAAACACTAAAATGGTTTTTCAAGTTTGAAATGATAAATGCAAAAAAATATCTTATTAATAATCTAATTTTACTTGTTCTAATAATATCATTTTTATTCTTGAGTGCCCAAAAGACATCGGCTCAAGGTTGTGGACAAAGGTGCTGGTTTCCTCCTGATACCACACATTGTGACCCAGGATTATCGTGTGCACCTGGCGCTCCTCCTGAAACACGAGTTTGTTGGGCACCTATTTGCGAATCTGGGGGCGGAGACCCCACTCCTACTCCCATACCTTTGCCAACTAATACCCCAATACCGACTGCAACACCCACCCCGCTACCTCCCTGCGAAATACGCATGTATAATCCGGAATATAAGTGTAATGACGACGGAACTGCAGAAGTTACTTGGAACTGGGACCCGAAACATGCTGCGGATAAATATTTGCTGCAAATTTCTCTCAGGTCAGACTTTAACCCGTTGGATACGGAAACTTTGCAGATAGACCCGGGTAATAATACTGGAAAACCAATTGGTGCTACAGAGCATTACACGAATATATCAGTAAACAGCCCGGAGGTTTTAAGATTTGCCAGAGTAAAGGTGGATGATCTTAATATGACATGCGCAACAGGCGGTGGTTGGGATTGGGGAAATACCGTTTCAACACTAAGAGACTGCACAGACAATACAGCAGAGCCTCAAGAACCAACTACAACATCTATACTTGATGACTTCTTCTGCGACTCCTCCGGGAGACCAACCGATAGATCTGACACTGGAGAGATCTTCACCGCAATAGGTTGTGTGCCGGCTGATGAATTTCAGGATTTTACGGAATTTAGCGCACGCTGGAGCGTTGGTATAGCAGGAGGCATTGCTCTTTTAATGATCATCTATAGCGGTTACCTTTATATGACATCTCAGGGAAATCCGCAAAAGATACAATCTGCGAAAGAGCTTATCACTGCCGCAATAGGAGGTCTTCTTTTCTTAATATTTTCTGCAACAATATTAAGAACTGTATACGAAAACATACTTCGCCTTTAGCATCTTTTATCCCTTTATCATAAACCGTACTGTTTCCTATTTAAGAAATATTTGTTAAAGTAAGATAAGCATATGGGGGATCTAGATTTAAGAGCTCTAGAAGATATTATCTTCAGAAACGGAGGTTTCAGTTCCGGAGTGACTCTGGGCGAAATAATCAGTGCCGTTCTTCCAATGGTTTGGTCTGCTGCGGGAATTGTGCTTTTGGCACTTTTGATATTTGCAGGATTTCAGTTTATGACCTCGGGAGGAGATCCCCGCAAAAAGGCAGCAGCTCAAGGAAAGATAACAGATGCAATAGTCGGTTTTGTCATTGTTTTTGCGGCATTCTGGATAGTTGAGCTTGTTGGAATAATATTCGGGATAGATGCTATCACATCAACCGACAGGATATTTACTAATTAGTTTTATAAATGTTAGAAAAAATAGCACAAGGGGTAAACATCGGAGAAGAATATGGATCCGAAGTCGGAACTGGTGATTACACCATTGGTAATCTTGTAAGGATCTTTATTGAGGGAGCGATGGTCGTGGCTGGGATCATATTTCTTTTTCTGATCATTGGAGGAGGGATCTCACTGATCTCAGGGGCCGGTTCAGGAAACAAAGAGGCAGTGGCAAAAGGAAAACAGGCAGTGACATCAGCATTAATTGGTTTTATAATTATTTTTGCAAGCTATTGGATAATTCAACTTATTGAAATTATCACAGGAATACCATTTATAACCAACCCTTTTTAAACATGAGAGATATTTGGGGAAATATTGCAAGACCTGATTTTCTTACCGGCGATGTGCAAACCGGAATAGGTCCTTTGCTTAACACAATAATGTGGACAATGATAGTCATTGCCGGAATTTACGCTCTCATCAACTTTATCATTGCAGGTTATGATTTTATGTCTGCAGGCGGTGATCCGGGCAAAGTTGCCAATGCCTGGTCAAGAATATGGCAAACGATCATCGGTCTCATTGTCTCAGCAGGTGCCTTTGTCATTGCAGCAATAGTAGGATGGCTTGTGTTTGGAGATTGGGATTTTATTATAAACCCTGTTATACCTACACCTTCACCTTAGTATGAAAAAAATATCACAGATAAATCTAGCACCGGAAGGAGGTTTTAGAGGACCGGGCCCTCTCAACCCTGTAAGCGAAGGCCATGCTGTAGGGGTACTTACAAGAGTGCTATCTATCACGGTGGGCTTTTTGTCTGTAGTTGCGTCTATTTATTTTATGTTCAAAGTTATAACCGGAGGCTTATCGATAATATCAGCAGGCGGCGATAAGGGAAAAGTAGCAGAAGCCAGAATATCAATAACGAATGGTCTTATTGGTCTTTTGGTCGTTCTTCTTGGAACTATCTTTGTCGGATTCATTGGTACAATAATCGGAATCGATATTTTAAATATCCAGAGCTTACTGGTTGACGAGCTGCCAAATTAAGAAAAATGAAATGATAACAAACCCAATATTTAACTATGGTTCAGGAAATTTCGTCACCATAGTGCAAGATGTAATTCTTACTCTGGTGAATGTTTTTTTTGTTATCGGGGTTGTCACTTTCTTTTTTATGCTGGTCTGGGGAGGAATACAGTGGATAAGCTCAGGCGGAGAACAGCAAAAGCTGGCTAATGCAAAAGCAAGGGTCCAAAACGCGCTGATCGGACTTTTCCTGCTCTTGTCCACATTTGCGATAGTGTCTATCGTCGAGAATGTTTTTGACGTTGATATTCTGACAATTAATATTGATAGCCTTAGAATAGGATCGGGGACGTCTGGACCAAGTTGTTCGGGTCCTAACGATTTTTGTGTTTCCACTTCAGATTGTTGCTCTGGTCTAACTTGTGACACAGCTCTACATCTCTGCTACTAAATCGCTTTCTCTTCATTGTTTCTTCGACTTGACTAGGAAAATTGGAGGACCATATTATAATCTCATCAAAGATATTGATAAATTCATCAATATCTTTCAGAACCAACCAATTTTTTTCCCTCTTGACAATGTTTTGTTACGAAGATAATAATTAACTAATGAGATTTTTAGCACAGGGAACACAATTCAATCTGACACCG
>JAFGPD010000025.1 GCA_016926185.1 Candidatus Woesebacteria bacterium
AAAGAAAAAATATCCTGAGCACCTTTAGTTTGAGCACGAAATATAAAGAAGAAAAATAGCGCCATCAACCCCAAAGGAAGTACAATACTTAATATTTCTGCAATCGCTTTGGCAAGAGTTTGGTCAGTAACGGTGTAATTAACTTCCGATGGGTCAATATCATAACTTACCAGAAGCTCGTTAAAACTTTCTCCTTCTTCCTTTGTGGCAGTTTTTATTGAACCATCATTATATTCCAATATGAATTTTTCATTTTGAACCGTGACTTCGCTGACTCTTCCTTTTTTTATGTCCATCATAGCCTCAGAAGTTTCAACACTTTCCCCGATCCCTGGAACATTAAACAGCTGAAGTATAAAAGGAAAAAAGAAGATGAACAAAAGCCCGCCAATGATGACTTTCCAAAGATTGATCTTGAGTCTTACCTCAACTCTTTTCTTTTTCTTGCCTTTTTTCTTCGGATCCTTATCGGTCCTACCTTTATCTTTACTTGTTTTAACAGATCCGCCAGAGATCTCTTTTCCCAATTTTTTTAAATCTTTTATACCTTTCATCTTCGTTTTGGATTATACATTAATAGGAATTTTTGGCAAACAAGAAGTTCGAGTGATAGACGATCACATGATCTTGGTCCCGTTAGGAACTTTCTCAGAAAGCTCAAAAAGAACTGGTTTTTCGTCTGACTCCTCACCTTCTGCAACTTCAACAGGACTTATTAATTTCAAATTTGCAGCAAGCATCATTCCCTCACTAAAATCACCTTCAGGACCGATCTTTTTGGGTTCAATATTGACCAAGAAAGGCATCTGTCTTCCTTCCAGCTCTTTTGGCTTATAAAATCCCAAAACACCGGCGAAGACAGTTCTCTCGCCAATTTCTTCACCAAGATCAACAGCAAGTTTGATAACCCAATGGCTCCACTTGGGAACTTCCGCTTTCACCACAGTCCCAATCCTAATGTCCAGCTGTTTAAATTGTTTGAAGGTCACTTTATTCATAATCCAGTTTTTCTCACCCTTCCGTAGCCTTGCGCGAAGGAGGGTTAAAATCTTTGTAGTTAATATTTTCCATCTATATAAAATCGAAGAGCTCAAATCAGACCCATTGCGGCTTTAACTTCAGTAACTGTTTTTTCAGCAACTTTTCTTGCCTTTTGAGCACCTCCCTGAAGAATTTCCTCAACTAGCTTTGGGTCATCTTCAAATTTCTTTCTCCTTTCCTGAATTGGTTCTAAGTGTTTATATATCGCCTCAGACAACTCATTTTTTAGATCCCCATATCTAACCCCTTCTCCCTCGTACTGGCTTTCATATTCCTTTCTTTTCTCTTTACCCTGGAAAAGTTCAACAAACTTCATCAAGCTTCCAACTCCGTTAGATGGAACCAGATCTTCCGGAACACTAGCTTCTTTCATAGACTCCTGAGAAAAAAATAGTCCTTCTTTAATATCACCCTTGCCGGAATCGGTAGGAGTTGATGCCAATCTGCTTTTGATCGTTTCTAAACTATCGACCAAAGTAATATAGCTTCCCTCAACACTCTTGCTCATCTTTCCCTCCCCTGTTAAGCTTGGGACGTATTCTCCATCAGTTTTAAATTGCTCCGGTTCCGGAAAGTCCGTGCCATATTTCTCATTCATTTTTCTTGCAACCTCACGGGCAACTTCCAAATGGGGCAGCTGATCAACACCAACAGGAACAGCATCTGCTTTGTAGATCAAAATGTCCGATGCCATCAGAACCGGATAATTCAAAAGCGCCATATTAACATCTTTGGGATACTGCTTTACTTTTTCTTTGTAAGTCGGAAGGTGCTGCATCCGTGCAACAGACACTTGAGTGGATAAAAGATAGAAAAGTTGAATATGCTGCGGAACATGGGATTGGATAAAGATAGTACATTTTTCCGGATCCAGTCCTGCACCTAAATAATCCAATACAACACTTCGGACCTTTTTTGGGAAATCTTTAGGGTAATATGGGGTATTGACAGAATGCAGATCAGCAACCATATAAAAAGTCTCGTACTCAGGATCTTCTGAAAGGGCAATATAACCCTTCACCGCACCGAGGTAATTTCCCAAGTGAAGCTTTCCTGTAGCTCTGGTTCCTGACAATACGCGTTTCTTGTTCACAATTTTTCCCCTACCGTATTATTCTACACGGTATTTTTTCGGTTATAAAGGATACATTTATCTTAGTTACTCCTTATCTTCAAAAGCTAATGTGCCAGTTTTTCTAACATGGTCACATGATGTACATCTTGTGACTAGACCAACAATATTAGATAACCTTGGATCATTTATGTCTAATCTATCTACTTTGATAGTCTCTATATCACCAGAGCCATTGCAACCAAAGTTGTGTGGGTGACTGCTCATTCTACTTTCTTTCGCTCTTTGTTTTAACGCATTAATAATCATTTCAACCATCGGCATATTTATAATCACCCCCTCTCTTCTTATAAAATATTTTCTAAATATTCCTGGGGGTAAAATACCAAAGACACCCCCGCTCTCCGATTATCTCAGGGCTGGGGGTCCCTCTTCTAATAAATTTTCGTTCTCCTTATTCATAATATTTTTTAACTAAAGAGTCTGCTAAAACCTCAATAGTATTTACCACAGGAATTTGAAAACTTTTAGGAAAAGCCAGAGGTAATTCAGTACAACCTAAAATTATCGCTTGGGCACCTTTTTCAACTAATGATTCTGCAATTTTCAGAAGGAGTTTCCGATTCTTAGCAATATTTCTCTTGGCCACCAAATCTGAGATCACTTTTCCCAAAATCCTTATTTGCACATCATCTGGCAAGATCACTTCTACGCCTTTTTTCTCCAACTCATCCTGATAAAGTTGCGAACGGATAGTAACAGGTGAGGCCAGCAACCCGATTTTATTAGCACCTATTTCATCTAGGGCTTTTACAGTTTGATCTATTATTGATACCAACTCCATTTTTGTAAGTTTTTTAATATCGTCTGAAAGTATGTGAGCAGTATTACATGCTATCCCAAAAGACGACACTCCACTCTGTTCCAATACTTGAATCTTTTTTTGTAACTTCTCTAACACCGATTTGAAATTTTTCTCGTCCTTAAAAAATGTCTCGACTGGAATAGACGTTAAAACAATATCCGGAAAATCTTCATCATTTCTTGCCCCGAACTTATCCCTGGCAACCATTAGTACCATATTAAGCAATTCGGCTGACGCAAAAGGTCCCATTCCACCGATAATTCCAATTGGTCTTTTTTTGTTTTTCATATTTTTTTATCCAATAAAAAAACCTCCTTTTTAAGGAGGTCTGCAAATAAAAATGCCTTTTGGCCACTAAACAAACCCCCTTTAAAGGAGTGTATAAGTGTGCCAATTAGCTAATTTCAACATTTTGGTAATTATAAACCAGATCATTTCAAGAGTCAAAAAGCGTACTGTAACAGAATTACGGTAACACTTCATATCGAATAACTATGGCTGTTAATTGGTTCAGATTAAGGTATATTTTGCCCAAGAT
>JAFGPD010000005.1 GCA_016926185.1 Candidatus Woesebacteria bacterium
CCAAAATTGACTCGATCATATGCAGTACGGTATTGAAATATATTTAGAGTTAGTAAAAAAAATCAAAGTAAGTTTTTACAAGGGTTGAACCCTTGTAATTGAAATATCAAAATGTTACTGTTGACAGCGCATAAAATTGGTATAATTAGAACATGAAGAGATTTGTTGCACTGCTAGCCTTTTTCGTGTCTTTTTTTCTGACAAGTTCGGCGTTTTTGGGTTTTTATGACGCAAAGGCCCAGATAATTGTGCAGGATGCTGATGGTCTGAAAAGTATTGAAAATGCCACAGATGAGGCAAAAAAGGATGCAACTGTTTCCTCTGAGATGAGAATAGTGCCCAAAGAGGAGACAAGAGCCGATCTTACTGTGGAGTCTGAAGAGACAATAGAGCCGCTGGTAAGACTTTTGAAAGATCAGAAGGTCGGATCACCTTTTTTCAGCCCCTTGAAATACGCCATCAGAAATTCAATAAATGCCGGAGTGCCCGCCAATACGATAGTGCTTCTTTTAATGCTTCCGGGTGTGGCCGCGCTGATCGCAGCAATAAGACACTTTATTGGCATTAGAGGATTCGGGATATTTCTTCCGGCGGCGCTTTCTGTTGTGTTTGTGGCAACCGGTCCTGTTGTCGGGATACTTTTGTTTCTGGTGATCGTCGTCATGTCAACGGCAGCAAGGATAATCCTCCGAAAAATAAAAGTGAAACTGCAGTATCTGCCCAGAATGGCGCTTCTTCTGTTGGTCGTTGTATTGGGAATATTGGGTGTTCTTTTTGCAGCACCGGTTATACAGGAGCCGGCGTTAGCTAATGTCTCTATTTTCCCGGTTTTGATATTGGTCCTACTCGCGGAAGATTTTTCAAAGGTACAACTGGGAAAAAGCGCCAAGACTGCTGTAAATCTGACCACGGAAACGCTTATTTTAGCCTTGCTTAGCTATATTTTCCTGACCCTGAAGCCGGTACAGGAGATAGCGCTTTTGCATCCTGAAGGCTTTATAATGTTTGTATTTGTTTTCGACATAATAGTCGGCAGATATATTGGGCTTCGTTTGATAGAATTCTGGCGATTCAGAAAACTGATCTCGGATTAAAAAATACAAATTTGCAAATGAATGCGAATGATACAAATGGCCACAAATACAAACCGTAAGAGTAAAGTATTATATCCCCAATTATCTTACACGATTGTTGGAATACTTTTCTCAGTACACAACGATTTAGGCAGGTATTCAAGAGAAAAGCAGTATTCTGATCTTATAGAAAAGAAATTAAAGAGTTTAAGGCTTAAATATAAAAGAGAGCATGAAATTGGTGATAGTGGGAATATTGTAGATTTTTTGATTGAGGATAAGATTATTATTGAAGTGAAAGCAAAAAGAGTTATCACTAAAGATGATTATTTTCAGATTCAAAGATATTTACAGGAGTGTAGGGTTAAGTTGGGAATACTGGTTAATTTCAGAAGAACTTATTTGCAGCCAAAAAGAATATTGAGAACGAATAATTAGTATTATTTGTAGAATTAGAATATATTAGTAGATTAGAATTATTATGAAAGTGTCAGACATTTTAGGACTTAATGCGAGAACGCAGCTTTTTTCCTACCCTTACAACAAGCCAAGCGCAAAAAAAGTAGCTAATTCAAAATTGGCAACAAAGCGGGCGATGAAAAAGGCGGGTATTCCAGTACCTGAGATCTATGTGAAATTTGTGAATCCTCAGAAGGTCATGAAATTCGACTGGAGCAGCCTTCCTGATGCATTTGCCGTAAAACCCAATAAGGGTTACGGGGGAGAGGGGATAATCGTTGTTAAAAAACGCTCAAAAGATAAAACTGGATGGATCACCACGAGCAGGAAAAAAATAACACCTGATGACCTGAAGCTTCACTGTCTTGATATTTTAGAGGGCGCGCACAGTAAGCGAAACGTTCCGGATGTTGCCTACATTGAAGAATACGTTGACAGGCACAAAGCCCTGAAGCGCTACACTTTCCGCGGCACACCCGATGTGAGGGTCATTGTTTTTAATAAAGTGCCTGTTATGGCAATGCTCAGGCTGCCCACAAAAGAAAGTAACGGCAAAGCCAATCTGCATCAGGGCGCAATAGCTGTAGGGGTGGATATAACTACGGGGATAACAACACATGCGTACTGGCATGGGGAATATATTTACAACAAACCGGGGACCAAAAGAAAACTGCACGGGATAAAGATCCCTTTCTGGAACAAGATCTTAAAGATAGCTGTCCAGTGTCAGATCGCGACAAATTTGGGATATTTGGGTGTGGATGTTGGGTTGCACCCCAAAAGGGGACCAATGATATGGGAGCTGAATTACATGCCGGGGTTATCCATTCAAATCGCCAATGTTGCGGGTCTGAAAAGAAGACTGGAAAGAGTGGCCGGACTTAAGGTGAAAGATGAGGATCATGGTGTAAGAATAGCAAAAGCTCTTTTTGTCTCAGATTTTACTGACAGAGTAAAAGCGGAAGAAGGTATTAGAGTGATAAAGGGAATAGAACAGGTAAAGGTATATGCAAAAGATAAAAAGAGCAAAAAAGTGTTGGCAAGGATTGATACCGGAGCACTACGTAGTTCAATAGATAGAAATTTGGCCGAAGAATTGGACTTATTAGGACAAGATAATATCCTTTGGGAGAGAAAATATGCTTATCGTTCAGCGGGCGGTAAGCAATCACGGCCTGTGATCGGTTTGAGCTTCAGATTGGCCGGGAGAAAGATAAAAACATCTGCAAACGTTGCAAATAGAAGCAAAATGAGTACACTTCTTCTTGTAGGAAGACAAGATATGACCGGATTTTTGGTAGATCCGGAAGATAATGGGTAAATTTTATGGTTGAAAAAATATCATCAGAAAAGAAAAAAGCCAGTAAGAAGAAAATTCTAATAATCACTGGAGGTCCGATAAAAAAACTGGACGATTTCAAAACAAGATCGCATCAGCTGGGATTGGATGTCGAATATGCAAGCTTTTATGATCTTTCATATACTTTGAAGACCCAGTCGAAGAAATACAAACTACTTGTCAATGGGAAGGATGTAAAAAGATACGATGTCATTTACATAAGAATGGTCGGCAAACGGCTTGAGGATGCGACCCTTCTTGTCAATTATGCTAAACAACACGGGATTAGGGTAGTGGATGGAGTATATTTGAGATCTTTGGGAATTCCTTCGACAATCTCAAAGGCCATGGAGATGCACAAACTGTCATCTAGCGGAGTAAGAATGCCCAAAAGCTACTATGCAAGTCTTAAGAATATAATGCTCAATGCCGAGGAAAAACTGGGATTCCCTTTTGTTTTGAAAGCGACAGTTGGTCAAAAAGCAAGATACGTTTGGGCACCGGAAAAGAAAAAAGAGCTTAAAGATTTGTTCAAGGAGCTAAGGAAGAAAGAAATTAATGGAATGAATTTTTTTGGTCAGAAGATGATACCTTCAGAAAAAAGGATCAGGATATTGGTTGTCGGCGGTAAAGCATTGGGCGGGATCGTGAGATCGACCAAGTTCAGGAAAAGGTTCCAAAAAACTGTCAATGGGCAATATCCGGAACCAGTGAAGATCACATTGAATGTTGTTCCCCGGGAGTTGAGAGAAGTGTCGGTAAAGGCAGCAAAAGCATGCGGATTGGAGATCGCAGGTGTTGATATTCTGGTCAGTCAGGAAAGGGAAAAGATGTATGTCATTGAAGCCAATGCGGCTCCTGCATGGGAACTTATCAAAAAACATACGGAGGTTGATGTGGAGGGAGAGATATTGAAGTATCTGAATGGATTATCCCGGAAACACGTTCATGTTTCATCCGCCGACGCTAAAGCTAAGGTGGACAGGCAAAACATGAAGTCTGCACGCAACGATAAGGATAGAGGTCCTTCGTTGCACTCAGGATGACAAGCTATGTTGATCATTTTACCTAGCTTGTCAAATATAAGCTATGACAAAAAAAGGGAAAACGACCTCGTCAGAGGAAATTAGAGAGGCTTATCAGGAAAAATTTGATAAGTATGGATATGACCCAAGATCGCTGTTCTGGAAGGGTTTGGGGGCTTCACATCAGAGATTCAGGCAAATGTGGGCTGAGATAGACTTTAACGACAAGTCAGTTTTGGATGTTGGATGCGGGTTTGGCGAGATGGCACGATTTTTGACAAAAAGATATTCCGAAGTTAAGTATACCGGAGTTGATATTGTGCCTGAATTCATTAATGTTGCGAGAGAAAAATATCCTGATCTTAGGTTCGAAGTGGGGGATTATTTTTATGATCCGATGAATGAGAAGTTTGATATAGTCATTGCTTCCGGAACTTTGAATTCAAACGTAGAAAATAATATGGACTTTCGCAAAAATGCGATCAAAGTGATGTTCGAACACACAAAAAGGGTGCTTGCGTTTAATATGCTTGGCAAACATCCTCAGCCGGAAAACAAAGACGACTCCAATATCTGGTATGCAGATTCACTGGAAATTCTGGATTATTGCATGAGTCTTACAAGAAGAGTGGCGTTCCACGCCAACTATCACCCCAGGGACTTCACGATCTTCATGTATCCGGTAAATAAAAGAAATTAAATGGAAAATATTGGCGCAAAAGAAACTCTTTCAATAGAAGAAAAGATTGCTCGTGTTAACAGATGGATTGGGGGACTGGGTGAGGAGGTTGATGAGGAAATTTTGTAGTTATTTCTGAGCTCGACCAATCACTTTTAAGAGATGTTTTGGCTCATTTCGTAGCGGATCTTGAAGTAAACCCTGAGAACGCTGAAAGGGTAGAGTGGTTGGCAAAATTAAGATAAAAAACTAACAAGTAAAGATATATCAGGCTACGGATACAATGAAGATATATAACTTCCAGTTTCAATACCTCCTGGTTTTGTTCAAAGTTATTGGGAAGTCATCAAGTCGAGATTACTGAAAGAAAAAGTTCCTGATGAGATAGATTTAGGAATTGAACAAGTGGATGATCCTACAGACAAAGTGACAGGGGTAACCCCTGTCAGTGGTACTTAGGAATATGCACCCTTGATGTATCTGAAGATCTCGTAGGTTACGTCGAGGCCTGTAGCTTTCTCGAAACCTTCGACCCCGAATGCGCGGTTGACTTCGAGAAAGTAAAATTTACCGTTTTTGTCTTCCAGAAAATCAACTCCTGCGATCTCTACATCAAGAGTTTTCGCTGCTTTCAAAGCAAGTTCTTTGAGCTCTTTTGGGATATTACCGACTTTAACAGATGTACCGCCGCGGGCGATATTTGCTCTGATCTCAGAACCATGCGGCTTACGGATTATTGCTCCCAGGATTTTCTTGCCGAGAACGATCACTCTGTAGTCTCTGATGTAATCGATCTTTTCCTGGATTATGAAATTACGGGTAATTTTTCCTGAGATCCTTCTGTTGATGAGAAGTTTTGCGTGACGGTGATCTTTTATGAGAAATACTCCCTTGCCTTTGTTAAAATCGGTGGCTTTGATAAATATCGGGAAGATATTAAGCTGCCCAAGTTTTTCGGGAATAAAAATTTTTGAAACCATTATGGAACGCGGGATATTCATACCTGATCTTTGCACAAGAATAAGTTGGCGCATTTTGTTGTCAGCAAGTCTGCCGGGAATGGAAAGGGACCTATCGATTATTGGGATGTTTGCCAGTTTGCACGCGGTCGAAATTTGTGTAAGTGAATAAAAATTTTCTTTTATTGTTCGTATATAAACTGCGTTAAAGTAGGTGAGCGGGTGATCTTTGACTTTTAGGATGGATCTTTTGTTTTTAGTGTCAATTACCAGATCGCTCCATAAAGCTGTAGTCAACTTGACACCAGCCATTACTGCTTTTTCTACAAAGAAGTTCTCAGAAAAATCACTATAATCATTTCGGAGAAGAAGTAATTTCATTTTTGCGCAATCTATTGGGCAAAAAACTCAAAAATAACTCAAAAAACTCAAGTTTAAACTTACCGAGAAAGTGAGCGTGTAAGTGATATTACAAGGGTTCAACCCTTGTACATAATCAACTTAATCTGCTCACTTTAACTCGACTCCAGCACCAGCTGCTTTAAGGATCTCTTCTGCTTTTTTGGCATCTTCTGACGATGCGTCTTTAAGAATTTCTGCAGGAAGGTTCTCGGTCATATCTTTTGCATCCTTAAGAGGGATGTTTTGATTGATCTCTCGAATTGCTTTTATTGCTGCAATTTTATTGTCAACAGCTGTGATGACAACTGTTTTATTTCCGCCTCCACCACCGGCTTCATCTGCTGTGGTTTCTGCTGCTGCACCTGCTGCCGGTGCTGCTGCTGCGACTGGAGCCTGAGCTGTAACACCCAGTTTATCTTGCAGTGCATTGACTAGCTCTGACAATTCCATCACAGAAAGTTTTGCGATCTCGTCTACTAATTTCTCGACGTTCTTGCTCAAACTTACTTCCTTTTTCTCTTCTGTTTTTGTATCTTTTGCTGCCATTAATGATCACCTCCCTCAAAGAGATTAGCTCTTTAAGCTATCTCATGGGGCCACGTCTGATGTGCTTTGCACTATCCAACTGTGGCTCCTTATTGCGATTTCTCGCTTGCCTGTTTTAATATTGAAAGTAGATTTTGCATATTTGCGTTTAATACTCCGACAATTCCGTATAAAGGTGCGCCGATCGCGCCAATAGCTTGAGCCACCAGAACCTCTTTTGGAGGAAGCTGTGATAGTGTATTGAGTGTGTCTTTGTCTCTGAAGCTGCCTTCTACAATTCCCACCTTGAACTGAGGGATCTCATTGGCTTGGGAGAATTTTGCCAGCACCTGAAGGGGAGCGATGGGGTCTTTTTCGGTGACAACAATTGCCGTCGGGCCGGCTAATATCTCATCAGTGAAAGCCTCACTGTCAAGTTTTGCAGTTTCACCTGCGCGTTTTAGAAGAGTGTTTTTGATGACGGTCATTGTTGAACCGACTTCCCTAAGTGATCTTTTCAGATCCTGCAGCATTGAAACAGAAAGGCCTGCATAATCAACCATAACTACACATGTAGCATCCTTTAGGGTTGCTGCTAAGTTATCTACAAAAATTGGTTTTTCTGATCTTTTCATGGTCTATTTCATTTTCTCATATTGATATTTTGCGTATATTACCCACCTTCGCCAAGGCTACGGTGGATGATGCACTATTTGTAAATTATAAAAAATCTTTGTTCACCCTCCTTCGCTAAAAGCTACGGAAGGGTTGTGTACTATCTAAAATTTATTATAATGTACACAAAAAAACACGCTCGAGGCGTGTTGACAAATAAAAATAATTTATTTTCTGCCTCGGTGGGGCTTATTTTTACGCCCACTGTCTTAGGACAAAAGATATTATATGTTAAGAAAAAAGGCGAGTCAAGAAGGTGAAAATAAAAAAGATTTAAATAGGAGCAAAATGTAGCGCCCAATTGGAATAATCAGTTAAGTTCACGTATCCGTCGCAATTAAAATCTCCTATTGAAGGACCCTGAGTGACACGTTTTAGTGGGTTGAAATAGTATGCCCAAACCGCATAATCGTATAGCGCTGCTCTGCCGTCTCCATTTGTATCACCGCTGCTGGTAATGCATTCCGGAGTGGGTGTGGGAGTTGGGGTGGGTATTACAACATCAACGGTGATTGAGCTCTCAGGGCCTGTACAAGGGTATCTTGGCGGTCCATCTACAAGATCGGACGGTCTGCATTCGGCTATAGCATCGTTAAAAGCCTGACACCATAATCGATATGTTCCCGCACTGGAAGGAGCCCAGCTGGCATTCATTGTACCGTTCGTGCCCGAAAATGCTTCACTTTTTATTAAATTCCAATTGTTGTAACGCAAATTCCCACCCATTTCTCCGGGAGCGCATCCGGGGCATTCAAATTCTACTGAGTAGTTAACAGTGTCTCCCAAATTCATCTTGGCTGGGCCTGTGATGTTTTTACAATTAGGTACTTGTGAAACACAAGTGAATCCAACAGCCTCACTCCAAAGACCGTTCACTGATCTTGCATGTATCCAGCCGCGATATGTATTCCCAGGTGTTACAGGAAATTGATAACTATTTCCTGTAACATTACCATTATATTCAGGTTCGCATAGATACCATCTGTTTGGATCATTAGGGTCACAGCTGCTGCCTTTTTCGTTCTCTACAATTCTCAATGGATAATCATTAATATCTCCGGAAGGTGCTGTCCATGAAAGCGTTGCAGTGTTTCCCAGCAATAAGCATTTTACGTTAGTGGGGGGCGGTGGAGGGGTTTCTATCGAATTGTCCAAATGCCACCAGAGATGGTTATTCCAATCGTCGGTACCAAGATATACAGTTGCGCTGCAGCCATCACCTGAAGTTATCGCGCCAGAAGGGGGAGTATAACCTAGCTGATACATCATAACCCAACGTATATCAGTTGAGCAATCATATCCAGCTGGTGGGATTAAAGTAAAAGTATGGGGTCCTTCGCCGGAGCTGGCTGCATATGTCTGGTAATGGGGATCTGGGTTGCATCTCCAATCTCCATTTGTACCGGAAGAGTTTTTTACGACCAACGTTCCGTTTCCTACAGCACCTGATATTGTTTCATATTGTGTTCCACAAGTATTGCTTTCAGGCTGCATATGGACGCCAATTTCATCATTTACGATCCTTCCAACAACCCTTTCCTGCGCAAACACTTCAGAAGGCCGGTTGAGTTTTAACAAAGATAATAGTGACAAGATGATAAATGAAGTAAATAGTATTTTTCTTTTTTGCAGATAGCGGATCATTTTATAATTTCTTTTTTGACTTTTATAGGAACATTTTTTGCTTTTACCCTAATTTATTTATAGATCAATCAATCATCTTATGTAAAGAACGAATGTGCGATCTTTTTCAAATTGGTGAAAAGTGGTAGGCCCAAATAGCGTAATCGGTTAGATTCACATAACCGTCACAGTTGAAATCGCCAACAGGTTCAAGGCCATCGTTTCTTATAAAGGGGGCAAAGTAGTATGCCCACACGGCATAGTCGTATAGAGCCGTTCTGCCGTCCCCATTGGCATCTCCGTTATACAAATAGGTGCATTGTGATGTAAAAGGATCATCCACTTCTTCAAGAAAACGGGATCCGTGGGGACACCAGTATGAATTGGGTAAATATATATCACCAATATCGGAGAGATTGTCTTCTATAAAGCGAATGGAAGCGTCGCAATAATCAAATTCAGTGTCAAATAGAACGATATTTTTTGAGTCCAAATGGTAACTCCAGGGTTTATTATAATCTTCAGGGCTTTTCAGGACGAATCCTGCCACATGACTTAAACCTGTACCGCCAGCTAGTAAATTTCTTATGTCATTGATCAAAGGCCTGCTGGTTACTGCGATCATAAATGTTTCCGGGTCCGGGGGGTAGTCGAACTTAAAGTAAACGACTGAGGGTGTCGGTGTTGGTGTTTGAGTAGGTTCTTCTTGTGCCCTTGCGATGCCAAGTGTATCTTGCGCTGAATGCGGTTTGGCTTTGTCGGAAATTGTCACCAACTTGAGACAATTTGAACAGAATATTGAATCTGCGTTCCTTGAACCGGGGTTGCCGCTGCATTGCAGGTCGCCCCGTTCATCATAAATATCTGTGAAAATAATGAGTCCGATATCTTTTTTTGTAGGCTTGATATTATTAAGAAGTGCGGCCACATCGAGACTTCCCGATAAAAAGTTTCCGCTGGTCAAAAAAATATTTTCAATTCTGTATGCAGCCTCGCTGTTTTCTTCACTGATTATCTTGACGAAAGTGTCTGTTCGGGACCCTGCCGGAATGTTTTTAATATAAAAATCGATAGACGCATTCTTTCTGTAAGCATATCCTTCGTCTGAAGTATCTATCTCTACGTTGTCACAGCTGAAAAGGGACTGAGCCATACCGGGTTCTGTTTGAATTCTTTTGCTGACCCTGTCGAAAGAAAAGTATAAGACAGATATTGCCAAGAAAAGTGTCAGAGCAAGGTACAAATATTTTGATCTATTCATACTAATACAAATATACAACAAACAAAGACCTTAATATAGACTAAACAGCTGCTTATGGAGTGATGGATCTATTAAATTGGAGAGAAATTATAAGCCCAGAGAGAATAATCCAACCCGGTCACATATCCGTCACAGTTAAAATCTCCTACAGTAGGCCCTTCGGTCACATGTTTCAGCGGGTCAAAATAGTAAGCCCAGACTGCGTAATCAAGAAGAGAGGATCTTCCGTCGTTGTTGTAATCTGTCCCGCAGAAGTAGTAGGAGGTTGAGCTTTCTTGGACTATCTGGAAATCATTACTATTCGTATCCTTCAGATGACTTTTTGAAGTATCAACGCTTATCGCTAACGGAACGGAATATGTAATTCCTAATCCCTGTATGTCAAAAGTCAGAAAAGTAGTATTTCCCGGATATAAGAAATTTTTTGAGTTCACGAGCTGGCAGGTGCCACCCCAAAAAGTTTCATGGTTCTCGGTGTAAGGTTGAATGATGGTACATTCCCAATCGAGTGAGTTCACAAAGAATGGGTCTATTGAGATATTATCTATATTCACGTCGGGGTTCCGATAATCAAATTTCAATTTATTGATAAGGGAAATTTCTGATATGCCATCCGTTGAAGTTTGAATGTTTACGTAGGAACTGATAATTTCTTCAGCCTGTTTTGTTTCAGTTGTGGGATGAATTGAGAGACTTACTGTTTCGGGAGGCGCGGTTGGTGTTGGTGTGGAAGTGGGTGTGGGTGTGAGATTGGTCGTTGGAGTTGGCTGATTTGATGGTGTTGGATACTCGGTAGGAGTGGGGGATACTGGAATGTCTGAAACGATATTGATATATCCCGGAGGTGTGTCGTCGGGAAGACCCCCTGTTGTTGTTTTTGTGTGGATTTGTGTGTTATTGCCAAAAACAAACTCAGTTGTTGCGGGAGTATTTAAGGTGGTGAACACAACAGTGGCAACGATCCCCTGGCCAATGAAAGGCTTATCTTCTTCAGTTACGACAGTGAGATAAGCGGTACCTCCGGAAACGGATTTTGAGATAACCTGGTTGAGTACTTCACCTTCCAAAATATCTGTGATCTGAACCAAGTTGGGATCATAGTTTATTTCAAAAATCGCTCCGTTAATTTCATAACCTGAAGTGTCGATTATCAGATCGTATAAATGTCCTGTGGAATTTACAGGAACAGTTACCTCCGTTGGGATAAAGTATAGGACTGGCTGGGTGAAAGACTCAGCAAAGCTTTCAAGTGTTTGATCTTTGCCAACGAGAGATAGTCCTGAGACCAATCCCAGCAGGGAAACGATGATTGAAACCACCAGAACATTTATATTTTGAGAGGACCGCTTTTTGGACATTGCTTATCTATTATTATCTTTTTAATCAAAGACATTCAATAGTGATTTGTTTTCTGAGTGAGCAAAAGATCTCTAAAAAGCTGAAAACTTTTAGATCGGAGTGAAGTAATTAGCCCATATTGCATAATCGGTCAGATCAACATAATTATCACAGTTAAAATCTCCTACAGTTGGGCCTCCATAATTTCTTACAAATGGAGCAAAGTAATTAGCCCATACAGCATAGTCATATAGCGCTGCTCTTCCATCACCATTGGCATCACCGTTTGATCGAACACAAGCGGTTCCTGTTGGGGAATATTTAACATAAAGAAGAGGAGCGTTTTGAGATTCTCCATCGTAGGATTCAGCTACTCTTGTCCCTGAACCTGTGATAGTAAATGAAAGTGAATTGCCGCTGTTCCAGCCTCCTCTGTTTACGATCTCCTGAACTATAGATGAAAGATTGGGTGTTTGATATTTCTGGTCAACACTCCAGGAAGGCAGGCTGTTCCAATTGACAGATGAGGATGTGTCAGCCCTTGATGAGATATTGTAAGAACTTGAACCAAAGCTTAAAGCATTGTCTGAGCTTTCACCTCGAAGTGTAAGTGATGTAGAGACTGAGCTTGCCTCATCACATTCAAATTCAATGTAAGCATTCTCGATCACTGCACCTCGGGGGATATTAATATCCTGAAATCTTATTCCCACTACCTGATTATCATTTTCCTGAGTTAACTCTAAATCACTGCTTGACAACGTTACACTTCCACCAGAGACACTTTCTTCTGCATCATCTGA
>JAFGPD010000026.1 GCA_016926185.1 Candidatus Woesebacteria bacterium
TCAAAGCTTCTTGGCAGCTAACCGACGCTTATCGCAGCCTTGCACGTCCTTCTTCGGTGTCTTGTACCAAGACATCCACTGTCTGCGTTATTAAAAAGACTTTTACTAGTCTTTCAAAGTCATTTAAAAAAATGACTGAAAAAGACTTCTTTTACTCTCTCACTTTAGGTACGTATTTACCTAAAGATTTTTACTCGTATATTTTTACGATTACTTAAGACTATCATCCTCACGCTTAGCACGAGAAATTCCTAAGTACTAATTTCTAATTACTAAACAATTTTCAAAATCCCAATTTCCAAACATCAAAAACAAAAAATACTAGAACATTTATTAATTGGGTACTATTTAATAATTAGGTCAATTAGATCGATTAGAAATTCCTTGTGCTATGCGCAAGGAAGACCTACTTCCCATACAAAAAAATATGGGAATAACTTTCTCCTCAATTTTTAAGGTGCAAATTTTTCGAAGAAAAATTTGAACCGCAATCCCGTGGTCACACTCTTCGCGAGCTCGAGCCTGTAAGACTCCGGCGCGAAGTAAGTGTACTTCGGGAAAGGTGCAATCCAGCTTTGCTGGATCCTTTTCGATACAACTTCTTCTTCAATTGTTAATCCATCATCAAGTTGGAAAATAATGGCTGGTAGCTCGCGACAAATGATTGCTCCAGTCGCCAACTACCACTCATTATCCTTCAACTAAAATTAGGTAACTCTTGTCCTCCTTCGCCAAGGCTTCGGAAGGACACTGTTCGCAAAACTCCTTGTGCTGTGCACTACGTAGCTTTAGCGAAGTAGTGGACCTGAGCGGATTCGAACCGCTGACCTTTCGGATGCAAACCGAACGCTCTAGCCAACTGAGCTACAGGCCCGCAAAAATGAGCTTAGGCAGAAACGAGCCAAGCTCAAAGCCTTTAGCTCCAATCCTGTATTAAATTAATGTACAAATTCTTCACCCTCCTTCACCAAGGTTACGGAAGGATGATTTTATGAATTATCCGCTTAGAGTACACCCTCTGCAACTTACCTTTCGCCTTACCTACTATTCGTACACGGCTAAATGTAATCAATTAAGGAACTTTCACCCTCCTTCGCCAAGGCTACGGAAGGGTTGTTTACTATTTTTAATTATCAAGGTAAACAAAAAATACCGGCCTTTTTTAAGCCGGTTGTTAATTACCCCTACCTAACTAGGCAGTGCTATTTATCCACCAAGCACTTCCTCAGTGGAAATTAGATTAATTATTTTAGGTAATCTCATTAAGTAAACCAACTTAAAAAATTCACATACTCCACACCCGGTGCAGAGTAGAAGTATTATATATAGTATAATCAATTTCGTCAATCGTAAATTAATAACAAAAATTTTATACTCTGCATACTCAATAATTACAGCAGGCTCTCTTGATCCGACTTTTTATTTTTAGGCGATTTCCCAAAAAGTTCGTAAGCTTTTTGAGTAACCACCCTCCCCTGCGGCGTGCGTTTGAGAAATCCTGCCCGCATTAGAAATGGTTCATAAACATCCTCGATCGTAGCAATATCTTCGGCAACCGAAGCAGACAATGTTGACAACCCAACGGGACCTCCATCATGTTTGTCTATCATAACCTCCAAAACCATCCTGTCATTCGCATCCAACCCATATTCATCTACCTCCAGCATATCAAGTGCTTTTTTGATAACTACTTCATCGATCACCGAATGTGAATAAACTTCGGCAAAATCTCTGACCCTTTTTAAAAGTTTTAGTGCAATTCGAGCGGTCTTTCGGGAACGGCTTGCAAGATCCAATGCTGCCTTTTTATTGATATCTACACTCATCTTTTCGGCAGCTTGAATAACTATTTCAGCCAATTCACCATCTTTATAAAATTCCATTCTGTGAACCACTCCAAATCTATCTCTTAGGGGTGAGCTGATCTTACCGGCTTGCGTGGTAGCTCCAACAAGTGTGAAGGGTTTTAGCTCTAACCTGACCGTCCGCGCACCGGGGCCTTTGCCCAAAACGATATCAAGTGCAAAGTCTTCCATCGCCGGATAAAGAGTCTCTTCCACCACTTTATTAAGCCTATGTATCTCGTCAATAAAAAGTATGTCCCCCTGTTCAAGATTTGTCAGAATTGAAGCAAGGTCTCCAGCTCTCTCAAGAGCCGGACCCGACGTTGTATTAATATTTACATTCATTTCTTTGGCAATAATATGAGCAAGTGTAGTTTTCCCCAGACCCGGAGGCCCATAAAGCATCACATGCTCCAGCACATCCCCTCTTTTTCTTGCAGCATCCAACGAGATCTGCAGTGATTTTTTAAGTTTTTCCTGACCCTTGAATTCTCCCCAAGTTCCTGCACGAAGTGATTGATACAACTTTTCTTCTTCGGTATCCTTTTGTGTTTGGGGTTTTTTAGCCATACGATTAATAATAGTATATCTCAAAAAAAACTAAAATTAAGTGGGCACTCCAAAGATCATTTCTTACCTAGAAGCTTTATTGCCTCGCGTAACTTCTGCTCGTCCGGCAGTTTTGGATCAAGCTTCACAATAACTTTTCTTATTTGCTTTCTGTCAAAACCCATTGAAGTTAAGCCTTCAACAAGATCTTCCCCTTCATCTCCCAGATCAATATCGGTAACACTACCAACTTTGCCTTTAAGCTCAATTATTATCTTTTGTGATCCCTTTTTACCGATACCGGGGATTGCCTTGAAAAAACTTACATCAGCCTTACTAACAGCCGCATAGACCTTATCGGGTTCTGCGGAGTTTAAAATTGCCATTGCGACCTTTGGACCCACTCCGGAAACTCCCAAAAGTAGCTTAAAAAGATCAAGTTTTGATCTATCAGAAAACCCATAAAGGTCCAGAGCGTCTTCTCTCACATGAGTGTATATATAGTACTCCGCAAACTTCCCAGTGGGGATTACCTCGGATGTATGAACTAAATATCCCACCCCATTGACATCCAAAACCACATTATCTTTCCCTGTTCCAATTACTTTTCCTTTTAGATAAGCGATCATTGAACCTATGTTAGCATAATAAACAAGAAAGAGTTAGTTGATCAGCCAGAGAGAGATCGTTTAATTTGCCCACAATATTAGAGAAATTCCTGTGCAATCCTGTTTATATTCCAGTTGTTTCCTGTGTGATTGTATTTATTGAGGATCAAAAACTCTCCTAAAAAATAAACTGAACAGCAACTCTTCCTGCAATTATTGGTCAGTGATCAAACCTTCATTCATAAAAAAATGCGTCAGAGCAACAGCACAGGCATCGGCTGCATCATCGGGTTTTGGAATCTCATTAAGTTTGAGAAGTCTCTTTGTCATATCCTGAACTTGCTTTTTGTCAGCTCTTCCGTAACCGGCCACTGTTGATTTGACTTGAAGCGGTGTGTAGCGGAAATTTCTTATGCCTTTACCCTCAAGTGCCACAATGACAGCTCCCATAGCCTGACCTACCCCAATAACTGTTTTTGCATTCTTGAAGTAATACAGCTCCTCTATCGCAGCCTCATCAGGACCATATTTATCTACAGTGTCCGAAATGAAATCAAAGATCTCACTTAATCGTTTTGAAAGATCTTCTTTTGAGCTGGTTTCCAGACATCCTGTAGAAACCACTTTTTGAGAACTTTTATTCCCCTCTAATATCGCCCAACCCAACCTTCCGAACCCCGGATCTATACCAAGCACTTTCTTCATAATTCAAATTTCACTAACCAAATTAAATCACAGTAATATTATTTTCTCAATTATTCATTTAGAGCCATATATAAAACAATCTTAAGCCTACTGTCATTGCGAGAAGCAAAAGCGACGAAGCAATCTCGTTCAAAATACAATTACCACATTCACATTTGCAATGAAGAAAGAACAGATCGCTACACTCATTACATTTGCTCGCGATGACAATATGAATGGAGAATTCAACTTGATAGTGGAAGGATTGATTGGTGGGCGATCTAGGGATCGAACCTAGGACCTCTTACTTATCAGGTAAGCGCTCTAAACCACTGAGCTAATCGCCCGAAGCAGTAGTAATTTTACTAAAAGTATCTTTCAAAAACAAACAATATCGTCAAAGGACTCATCACTCTCTAATATTAAAGAACCATTTAACAATAAGCTAGAATAATCTACACTATATATAATAATATTAATAGATTTCAAAAATGTCAGAGTTAACAACACTGCTTTTAAAGCTTCCAAGAAACACCGATGTCACACCGGAAGCAGCTCAAACCTTTCTTGCACCACTGACCAAAATTAAATCGGTTGGATTTCTGCAAAGCATGTTCGGCAAAAAGCCCCAAAAGCTTTCACTGGAGATAATTCTCAAGGGTCAGGAGATCGGTTTTTATATAACAGCAAGCAGTGAAATAATTGATTTTGTCACTTCACAAATTCAAAGCAGCTATCCTTTATCGATTATTGAAAAAACAAAAGACCCCGTTTCACAAAATGACAAACCTTTATATATCTATTATCTAAAGCTTAAAAAAGGCAATTATTATCCCATTTCCACCTACGATAAATTCACCGACATTGACCCACTCTCTTCACTCTTATCAATTCTAAGCAAAGGCTCACCCGAGAATTTCACCGTCATTCAATATGCACTTAGTGCCTCAGACAGCTCATGGCAGGCAAGCGGTGTAAGCTATGCCGAAACCGGCGAGAAAAAAGAAGACGGAAGCTATTCACCAAGAGCTGACCAGTCGATCATCAAAGAAAAAATAGGCTTACCAGGATTTAGAGCTTCGATAAGGATCGCTTCTACAAAAGGAGAAATGATCAAGGAACTGACTAATACCTATACTGTTTATGAACGAGCCGACGGAAACTCCTTTTATGCTAATACTCCCAGCAAATTCAGATTCAAAAAAGAGATAGTAGATCTTTACCAAAGAAACGTCGCAGATAAACAAATTTTAAATACAAAGGAACTGGCAACCCTCTGGCATCTTCCTTCAGAGAAAATTAAGACCCAATCTATCGCATGGGGTACAAATGTTTTATCAGAACCTCCCAGCAACTTACCAACTGCCGAAGGAAAAACGGAAGAAGAGAAAAAGTCAATTAACTTTTTTGCAAGGACACAGTTCAAAAACAAAGAAGCGGTCTTCGGCATAAAAGACATCGACAGACTCCGCCATATTTGGTCAGTCGGTAAAACCGGAACCGGTAAATCAACGATGATCGCCAACATGGCAATTGACGATATGAAAAAAAACCGAGGTGTAGCAGTAATTGACCCGCATGGTGACCTTTGTGAGGATCTTTTGAATTTCATTCCCAGCCACAGGATTAACGAAACCATCTACTTTAATCCTGCAGATAAAGACTTTCCGATAAATCTCAATCCCCTGGAGGTCACAAATCGCGAGGAGGCGGAGCTGGTTGTTTCGGGGCTAATGGCAATTTTCACCAAGGTGTGGGCAAACGTCTGGTCAGCCCGGATGGAATATATTTTAAGAAATTCATTCATGACTCTGACCGAGATCCCCGGCTCAACCTTAGAAGATGTGCTCAAGATCCTGTCCAATCAAGAGTATCGGACCAAGATCTTAAAGCAAGTCAAAGATGCCGCTCTGCAGCATTACTGGAAGGAGGAGTTTGAGAAAATGCCGGAAAAACTGCAAAAGGAAGCAATAGCTCCTATTCAAAACAAGGTTGGTCAATTTGTCACCAGCCCCATGATAAGAAGAATAATCGGCAATCCTACTAGCAGTGTTTCGCTGGATGATGTTATGGATGACAGCAAAATTCTTCTGGCCAATCTTTCTCAGGGAAGACTTGGTGAGGATAACGCTGCCCTTTTGGGTGCAATGCTTATCACAAAGTTTCAGATCTCTGCAATGCACCGAGTTGATGTTGAAAAAGATAAGCGTGTTCCTTTTTATCTTTACGTTGACGAGTTCCAAAACTTTGCAACCGATTCATTTATCAAAATACTATCAGAAGCAAGAAAGTTCGGACTATCTATCATGATGGCCAATCAGTATATGGCCCAGATCCCTGAAAACGTCCAAAAGGCGATATTGGGAAATGCCGGAACGATCATAACTTTTGCTGCCGGTGCTGATGATGCAGCAATACTTCACAGGGAATTTGCTGAAGTGTTTTCACAAAATGATCTGGTCAACCTGAAGAGGTTCCAGATCGCTATAAAGCTTATGATAGATGCTCATTCTTCAAGGCCATTTCTTGCAAACACCTTACCTTTACCGGATTCCTCCAATCAAAACCGCGAAAAGGTTATCAAGGTCAGCCGCGAGCGCTGGACCAAAGCTTTTGATAGAGAATAATAATTTGTACACATTTAGTGTCCAACTTCGTATTTAGCCTTGTTTACTCTGAGCTCAACGAAGTGTGAAAGCTCCCGTGAAAATATATTATTTTTATAGATTTACATAGAAACGATAATATCGGTACATTTATAGATATCCCATAATGTACCGTTAGATGAAGTTAGGTATTTTACTCAATCACCTCTTTTTTAACACTTGATCCCAGTATTATACTTACTTTCTCCCGAGGTCTACGTCCTCGCGTCGCAAGAGCGTAAATACGGGATTTAAGAGTTATAGGTACTATAAGACCTATAACTATTGACATTTAGCACTCTTTAGGCTATACTGCTATCATCCTTTAGTAATATAGGATAAATGCTTTAGAGGTAAACATATTAGTAATTAGGAATTAGTATTTAGTAGTTAGGTAAAACCAAAACGAAAGATACGATAATCTAATAACTAACAATAAGTTAATCAAAAAATATTTTCTGATTAACTGTCGACGGTTAATACTAAACCGCGCCTCTAAAACGGCGCGGTTTTTTGTGTCCCTTAAAAAATAAAAATAGTACACAACCCTTCCGAAGTCTTTGACGAAGGAGGGTTATTACAAATTGCATAATAGTTTCACCAAAGCTTTATGCGACGGCGGATCAATACCTTAACAAATAAAAAATTGTACACAATACCTTTTGTTTAAAAGCTCTTTCAAAAAACAAAAACACATAAGAAATTATTTCTTAAGACAAGAATTGTCTTGTCAGTCAATGAGCGGATTTTGGTCTCCGACTCTGAGAGTCTACGACTCGGAGAGCGATAAGGACCTAATCCTTAAAGAGGCGAGAATCCGATCATTGACTCCTCATTGATGATCTTTAACAAAATGCTTTAGAGGTAAAGTCATCCTGAGTGAAATAGAAGGATCTTAATAATTAGTCATTCCGGACTAGATCCGGAATCTATATAAAAGATTCTGAAATTAATTCAGAATGACACAATATTTTCGATGCACCCCCCTTCGCATAAAGCTATGGAGGGAGAAGATAAACCTTTGGAGCAATTCGCAAACTCTATAAACCTTACAGTCATCAAAACAGAAGGGTTTACACTGAGCCTTGCGAAGTGCACCTTGAAAACTGAAGAGGTAATCCCGAGAGATATATATCTCGAGGGACTAATAATAAATGAGGGAAAAATATATATAGTATTTTGCATATTGAATGTTGTATTTTGTATTTAAAATATATTGCCGTTAAAAATTTAATTTCGACAAGTCGAACGAATACTATTGATAATGTAAAAACAGCATTTGGAAGTGTTTCCAACGCGTTTTTTACAAAGTATGAGTGAGAATTGGAGCTATTAATATTTTTACAGGCTGTCATTCTTTGAATACTTTCTTAGACAAGTAAGAAAGTATTAAGTAATACTATTTATATATATTAATAAACGGCTAATCCCGATCCCAGTTAAATAGAATATTATTCATTTAACGGGACGGAGCGGTGTTCATTGTTCTCGGAGTCCCACCAAGCGGGACGAAGATCCTCCATAGATTGCTCTTTGAGCCGTGTTTGAATAAAACCTGTCTGCCAACAGGCGGGCTGAAAGGCGAAAAGTAAAATCCGGAGGACAAAAATTATTCCTACTCTTTTAAGTGGGAGGAAATATGCGAAGCCACGTTTGACGTGGCGTAAACAGTAACAAGTTATTAATTATTGTCATCCTGAACTTGTTTCAGGATCTGGCTCTGGTCATCCTGAACCTGAGCAAAAGCGAACGGTGAAGAATCTAATTACCAGATTACTTCGTCATAAAATTCCTCGCAATGACAACATAGTTATACTAGGAAGAAAGTTGTAAAGATGGCAATACATATCAGAAGAAATCAATTAGCAGGATGGTAACGGCTTACACGAGCTTTCAATCTGTTCAATTCCTTTTTGGAAGCAGTATTAGAAAGCTCAGCTCGTAAACCTCTTGTTTCATCCTTGATAGTTCTGTCCAGAACTTGAATTTCACCTTCAACTTTATCAAACCGTTTATCGACAGAGCTAAATCTTTTATTAATTAAGGTGTTTTGGTCTTTAAATAATCTATCAACACCCTTAAGGATCGAGTCGGCTACATTATGTAAGTCATCTTTGGTCGCGAAATCGTTAAGATTATCCTTAGTAGCAAAGTTGTCTTTCATCCATTTCTTATCATCATTTGATAATGTCATACTGACATTAAAACAAATGAAAACATCATAGTCAACGATAAGTTGACCGCCACGTCGAACGTGGCACGCATATTTCCTCTCATTTTTAAGACTAAAAGGAATAAAAATTATTCCCTACTCTGATGGAGGGAAGAGTGGATTAATTAGCAGGATGATAACGATCAACACGAGCTTTCAGTTCATTGTGTTCTTTTTTAGAAACAGTATCCGAAAGCTCAGCTCGCAGACCTCTTGCTTCATCCTTAACTGTTCGTTTAAGAACCTGAATTTCACCTTTAACTGTTTCAAGTCGTCCCTCGACTTTTCCTAGTCGAACTTCGACTTTATCCAGTCGAACATTCATGGGATTTTCAGGATCTTTAAACATATTGTCCATACCTTTAAGTATGGTTTCTACAGCATCATCAAGATCTTTTCGAACAACTGGGGCGTCAGATTTCTTTTTACTCATACTGACATTAAACCAAATGAAAACAGTTAGTTCAATATACAAACATAAGTTTGTACATGCCCAACATAGCTTTAGCGACGTTGGGTCCACTCTTCCCTCTGATCAGAAACAAAGGAAAAAAATAAAAAAATTCTTTCACAAAAAGTGGAGGGAAATATACGAATTTTACGCGTGTTGA
>JAFGPD010000027.1 GCA_016926185.1 Candidatus Woesebacteria bacterium
CACAATTCACTTTTGAACAAAGAAGATAGTCTCTATAAGTATCTTTGGGATCTTCAAACAGCACAGATCTGACATCATTTGTTTTCTTGCCTCTGAAAGCTTCATTTGGTATAATTACGTCCGTGGAGGTGGTTCGTCAAACATAGCCTCGAAAAGTACTTTTCTGGAAGGGTTATTGGTGCCTTCTGGCACCTTTTTTTTGGTCTCTTTTTAGTTTTTTAAATAAATGACCAAACCCTGCAAATAACGCTCCTTGAGCCGTGTATGAATAATACAAAAAAGGCGAAAGGTAAGTTGAAGAGGGTGATGGATTAAAACTGCCTTGATGAAAATACAAAATAAAAATGATCGATACAATTTTGGGTACGAAAAAGAAAATGAGCCAGACATTTGTCGGCGAAACAAGAATACCTGTTACTTTAGTGCAGGCTGGGCCTTGTGTTGTAACTTCAATAAAGGATAAAGACCGCGATGGTTATTGGGCCGTGCAAATTGCGTACGGACAAAAGAAGCTGAAAAATATTAACAAGCCTCTTATGGGTCATTTAAAAGGTGCCATAGAAAAATCAAAAATCATAGATCAAAAATCAAAAGTGGCGCCTAGCTTTATACGGGAGGTAAGACTTGAAGAAAAACCTGAGTTAAAGGTTGGCGATATAGTAAAAATATCAGATATTTTTACTCCTGGCGATGTTGTTCAAGTTACCGGGATTGGAAAAGGGAAAGGTTTTCAAGGTGTTGTGAAGCGATGGGGTTTTGCCACCAGTGGACGAAGTCATGGTGAACACAGAAGAAGAAGGGCTCCAGGATCGATCGGTCAGGGAACGGATCCGGGGAGGGTCCATAAAGGTAAAAAAATGCCAGGGCGAATGGGAGGATCGAAAATAACGATAAAAAATCTTAAAATTGTCAAAGTTGATGAAGAAAATAATTTGCTTATGATCTCTGGATCGATTCCGGGATCTGTTAATAGTTTTATAGTTATAGCAAAAACAGCTGAAGGAAAAAGATCGGATCTTGAGAAAGAGGTAGAAGTAGCACCTGAGAAAGGAACTGATGCCCCCAATGAAGAAACAGAAAACACTGAAACCCAAAAGCAAGAATAAAAAAGTAAAATGACTAAACTTAGTGTATATACAGTTAAAGGAACAAAGATAAAAGAGGGTATTAATTTACCTGAAAAATATATTGAGCAAAAAAATATTTTTTTGTTAGCCCAAGCAATCAGGGTATATGAAAACAGACTACATGCTAAAAATGCAAGAACGAAAAGAAGGGGGGAAGTAAAGGCGTCGACCAGAAAGATCTATGCCCAAAAGGGTACAGGCCAAGCAAGACATGGTGCCCTTTCTGCACCGATATTTGTCGGTGGCGGTAAAGCTCATGGGCCTGATGGTAAGAGCAGGTCTTTACAGTTGTCAAAAAAAATGTCACAAAAAGCTCTTGCGGTATCATTATCACTTAAGGTTAAGGACGATCTTTTGCTGGTGGTTGACGGTCTGGAAAGTTTAAAAAAGACAAAGGAAGCGGCGGATCTTTTGAAGAAGTTGCTAAAAACAATTAATAAAAATAAGTGTGAAAATGTTTGCATTGCTGTTTCTGATGCAAACAAAAAAGTCTCAATGTATTTGATAAATATTAAGGGACTAAAAGTTGAACGTTTTTCTGACCTGAATGCCTATAAGGTATTTCAGGCTGATGTTCTTATTGTAGACAAACAAGCTTTTTCGGAAAAACAAAATAAAAATATTGACGAAAAGAAAAAGGTTCAAAAAAAATAATCAATGAAAAAGATAATACCAATTTTAACTGAGAAAACTTTAAACGAAGCAAAAGAGGGAAGATATGCCTTCTGGGTGGATAACTCATGGAATAAGTACAAAATTTCAGAGGCGATCTCTAAACTTTACAGTGTCGACATTAAAAGTGTTAGAACAGTTAATTACAAAAAGTTGCAAAAAAGAAATTACATGGGACGATATAAAAAAATTCCCTCAAGAAAAAAAGCTTTAGTTACCCTTAAAGGAAAAGGGAAGATAGATATTTTTGAATCAAAAAGTTAAACATGTCAAAACTTAAAAGGATATTACCAAAAAAATCAGGAAGATCACATGGTACAATTAGTGTCCGTCATCAGGGTGGAAGGAAGAAACGATTTATTAGAGAAGTTGACTTTAAAAGGGATAAAAGAGGTATATGGGCAATTGTTGAGTCTATAGAATATGATCCCAACAGGAATGCTAATATAGCACTTCTAGTTTACAAGGATGGGGAAAGAAGGTATATTCTTTCAACAGAAAAACTAAAAGAAGGAGACAAAGTTATTTCGTCTGAGACAGCACCGCTTAATTCAGGAAATGCCCTTCCTTTGAATAAGATTCCTGCTGGAACACAGATACACAACGTTGAGATAACACCTGGCAAAGGAGGTCAGATAGTGAAATCTGCGGGATCAGTTGCATTGACCCAGGGGAAGGAAGATGACTTCGTTTTAGTTAAGCTTCCCTCGGGAGAGATAAGAAGAGTAAAAGGTGAGTGTTATGCAACGATCGGTCAGGTTGGGAATGCTGAACTAGCCTCAGAAAGGATTGGAAGTGCAGGAAGAAAAAGGAGAATGGGGATAAGGCCATCGGTTAGGGGTACAGCACAGCATCCGGGGTCCCATCCTCACGGAGGAGGAGAGGGAAGAAGCGGGGTTGGTCTTAAGTATCCAAAGACCCCCTACGGAAAACCTGCTGTAGGTAAAACCAGGAAAAAGAAAAAGTACTCAGATAAATATATTGTGAAGGGTCGAAAGAAAGGCTCTCACGCAAGAAATAAGTATAATTAAACATGTCAAGATCAAGTAAAAAAGGACCATATGTAGATGAGAGGCTTTTAAAGAGAGCCAAAGAAGGTAAAGGGGAAAAGGGAAAAGCTATAAAAACATGGGCAAGAGAAAGTCAGATCGCCCCTGAATTTGTAGGTAAGTATTTTAAGGTTCATAACGGTAAGAACTTTATTGAGGTCTTTGTGACCGAGGATATGGTGGGTCACAGGTTAGGAGAGTTTGCACCGACGAGAACTTTCAGAGGTCATGGTCAGGTTGTGAAGAGAATCATAGAAAAGACTTAAAAAGTAAAAATATACTTATGAAAATTATAGCAACACAGAAATATTTTAGAATGACACCTCGAAAGCTGAGGTTGGTTGCGTCTATTGCAAAAAAGATGGAACCTGAGGAGGCTATTGCGAAATTACCTTTTCTCAAAAAAAGAGCAAAGGAACCAATAATAAAAGTTATCAAAACAGCTCTTGCCAACGGAAAAGTTAAGGGTTTTACTCCAGACCAGTTGGAATTTGATGAGATCCAAATTTGTGAAGGACCAAGACTTAAAAGAGGAAGAGCAGTTTCCAGAGGACGCTGGCATCCTTACCAAAGAAAGATGAGTCATATAAGAATTGTTTTAAAAACAAAAGAAGGTTCGGATAAAAAGACTGGAAAGCAGAAAAAAACAGTTGGTACTGAAAAAGTTGTTAAAGAGAAAACAAAAAAGATTAGTTTAGATCAGATCAGCAAACTGCGTTCAAATAAAGGTGAAGGCAAACAAAAAGCTGATAAAGAAATCGCAAAAGGTCAACAGAAAACAGCCAGAGAAACTATAAAAGACAGAAAGTCTGTTAGGACAACACATAAATAATATGGGACAAAAAGTAAACCCGACAGGTTTTAGAGTGGGTACATATAAACCTTGGAAATCAAGGTGGTTTGCTGATGATAAAAAATATGAAGATTATCTGATAGAAGATATCAAGATCAGGGATTTTCTAAAAGAGAAACTTAAAATTGCTGGAATTACTAAGGTAGAGATCGAAAGGTTGCCCAAAAGTATTGTGATCATTATGACAGTTTCCAGGCCTGGCGTGGTCATAGGAAGGGGCGGTTCAGGAATTGAGCAGATAAAAGAAGATATTTTAGGTATTATTAAAAAAATCCGAGGCGGAGATGTTGATAATGTACAAATAGACCCTAGAGTGGTAGAATTAAAAAACCCCGAACTATCGGCAAAATTAGTAGCTGATAGGATTGTGAACAATCTTGAGCGAAGAATGCCTCACAGGAGAGTGATAACAAGAGCAATAGACAGGGTTATGCAGTCAGGAGCAAAGGGTGTAAAGATAATCCTTTCGGGCAGGATCGCTGGTGCAGATATTGCAAGAAAAGAAAAATACCATCAGGGTTCGATACCTATTCAGACGTTGAGAAAGAACGTTGATTATGCTCAAGTCCCTGCTCTTTTAAAAAGAGGTTATGTGGGCGTGAAGGTTTTTATTCATAAGGATTATGAGGAGGAATAAATGTTAGAACCTAAAAGAAAAAAGTACAGAAAAAGCTTTCGAGGTAGAATGAAAGGTAAGGCTTATCGGGGAAGTGATCTTGCCTTTGGTGATTATGGAATAAAATCTATAGGCAGAGGTTGGCTTTCCGGCAGACAAATTGAGGCAGCAAGAAGAGCAATAACACACGCTATAAAAAGGGGCGGTAAAGTATGGATCAGAGTTTTTCCAAGCAAGCCTGTCACTGCCAGACCGGCAGGACAAAGGATGGGTAGCGGTAAGGGTGATATTAGTCATCATGTGGCTGTGGTGAAACCCGGATTGGTTCTTTTTGAGGTTGCAGGAGTTGAGGAAGATGTAGTTGACAACGCTTTTAGCAGAGCAATGGCAAAGTTACCATTTAAGTCAAAGATAGTAAAAAGAGAAGCATAAAATGAAGAGAAAAGAATTAAAAAATCTAAACGATAAGACGGCAAGTCAATTGAAGGAAAAAGCTGGCAAAGATAAACAAAAACTTAGAGAATTGATGGCGGAGTTTTATGGGAAAGGTGATAAGAATCCTGAAAATATAAGACAGCTTAAAAAAGATATTGCCCAGACATTGACAATACTTAGACAAAAAGAGATCCAGGAAAAATATAATCAAGCAAAATAAATCAAAAAATAAATGAAAATACACGAAGGAAAAGTTGTAGGAAAAAAGATGGAAAAAACGGCAACGGTTGAGGTTGTGAGAGTAGTCATGCATCCTGTATACAAAAAAAGGTATAAAAGAAGAAAAATATATCATGTTCATGATGAATTAGGTTCACAGATCGGTCAGAAAGTGATATTTGTTGACTGTAAACCAGTCAGCAAACTTAAAAGATGGAAGGTGATAGAAATTGTAGGAAAGGATAAAGCTGATTCTAATGAAAAATCAAAAGTTGCTAAAGGTAATAAAAAGACAACAAAAACAAAGGGTTCAAAGAAATGATACAACTGAGAAGTATATTAAAACCTGCTGATAATTCGGGTGCCAAAAAACTCGCTGTGATTGGAGTGCCGGGGAGACTTGGTAAAAAAGCGACTGTCGGAGACGTCATTAATTGTGTGGTTCATGGTGCTGATCCTAATGGTAGCGTTAAAAACAGGGAAAAAGTTAAAGTGTTGGTTGTACGAACCAGAAAGGAAGTTAAAAGAAACGATGGCAGTTATGTACGTTTTGATGACAATGCTGGAGTTATTATCGATAAATATGGTTTACCTGTAGGAACGAGGATACTTGGACCGATAGCCAGAGAGGTAAGAGATAAAGGTTATACGAAGATCGCGTCACTTGCGCGCGAGGTTATATAAATATGCTGAAATTTAAAAAAGGAGACAAGATACAGGTTACACAGGGTAAAGATAGAGGACGTAAGGGTACTATTGAGGCTGTTTTAACGAAAAAGAATGCTGTTTTAGTGCAGGGTTTAAACATGTACAAAAAGCATGTAAAGGGTTATCAGGGGCAAAAGGGTGGTGTATATGATGTTCCAAGACCTTTGGCTTTTTCAAAAGTTGCCCTGATTTGCCCAAACTGTAAAAAGATTACAAGGATAGGTTTTGAAAAAGCCGGTGAGGAAAAGGTAAGAATATGCAGAAAATGCAACCGGGAGATCAAGAAAGTTAAAGAAAAGTAAAATGAGCAGATTGCAAGAAAAATACTACAGCGAGGTCACCAAAAAACTTTCAAAAAGTTTTGGTATTAAAAATATGTTAGCCTTGCCAAAGATAGAGAAAGTGGTAGTCAATATGGGAATAGGTGAAGCGACCAAGAACAAAGAGCTTTTAGAGGAAGCAAGGACTGATATGGCAAAATTCACAGGACAACTTCCGAGTATAAGACTAGCAAGAGTATCCGTTGCAAGCTTTGGTTTAAGGAAGGGATCTCCGGTTGGTCTGAAAGTAACATTAAGAGGAAAAAGAATGTATGAATTTTTGGATAAACTATTTTCAATAGTATTGCCGAGACTCCGTGACTTTCGAGGTTTAAATAGAGACAGTTTTGATAAATACGGAAATTATACCTTAGGATTGACCGAACACACACTTTTTCCTGAGGTGCAATTAGGCAAGATCGGAAGCAGGGGTTTGGAAATAACGATCGTCACTAATACTGAGAATAAAAAACAGGCAGAAGATCTACTTGAGAACATGGGAATGCCTTTTAAAAAAAATGATCAGGAATCTAAATAAAGTATGGCAAGAACAGCAAAAATTGTAAGAGAGAAGAAAAATCTTAAATATAAGGTAAGATATAGAAATCGCTGCAGACTATGCGGTAGACCGAGAGGTTACCTGAGGAAGTTTGGACTTTGCAGGCTGTGTTTTAGAGAGAGAGCTCTTAAGGGAGAGATCCCTGGAGTTAAAAAATCAAGCTGGTAGGTGAAATTATTAAAATAATATGTCAGATACAAGTAAAAAAATCATAAAAAGCTATAAACAGAATAATTATCCAATTGGTGACTTTATGATAAAGGTCAAAAATGCAGTTGCCATAAACCAGAAGGAGATAGTATATCAGCAAAATTCATTGGTTTATGAGGTTGCAAAAAAATTAAAAGACTTAGGTTTTTTCGAAAAAGTCGAGAAAAATGATGATGAAATAAAGGTTAATATAAGTTATCACAAGAAAGAACCTGTAATAATAAGTATTGACATCGTTTCAAGACCTGGTCTTAGGGTTTATAAAAGTGCTCAGGACCTTGCAAAGGAAAAGGGTCCGTCTGTATTCATTGTCACTACTAGCAAAGGGATTTTGTCCCATAAAGAAGCAATAAAACAGAATGTTGGCGGTGAGGTGTTAGCAGAAATTCTTTAATAATATGAGTAGAATTGGAAAACAACCAGTAGAAAAGCCGGATTCGGTAGAGATAAATCTAGATGGTCAGACTTTAACAGTCAAAGGACCTAAAGGTGAGATAAGCAAAAAGATCCCTAGACAAATTCAGCTAAGAATTGATGGGGGTGTGGTTGTTGTTGAAAGAAAGTCAAATACAAAACAGAATCGTGCTTTGCATGGAACATATCGTGCCCTTATACAAAATATGGTTTTGGGAGTAACTGAAGGGTGGAAGAAGGAATTAGAAATAGTCGGTACGGGTTACAGAGCAGAAGGTTCTGATAAAGAAATCATACTGACTATTGGTTTTTCTCACCCCGTAAAGATAAAGGCACCTGAAGGTGTCAGCTTTAATGTCCAAAAGACTGATATTACAGTTGAGGGTGTTGACAAGGAAAAAGTTGGTCAAACCGCGGCTAATATTAGAAAAGTCAGACCACCCGAACCATATAAAGGAAAGGGTATCAAATATAAAGATGAAGTTGTTTTGAGAAAGCCTGGGAAAGCGGCAAAAGCAGCTGGTGCAGCAGGTGCGGCATAATCAATATGAAAAATATGTACAAAAAATCAAGTATTTATGGAACAATGAGCAGACCTAGAGTGTCTATTTCGAAATCAAATAAATATCTTTCCGCCCAATTGATCGATGATGAAAGAGCGAGAACTATTATTTCCGGTAGTGATAAAGATGTTAAAATTTCGAAAAATGATAAATCTAAGGAAATAGGTGATGGGAATAAGGTCATTAGGGCTTATAATTTGGGTATTGATTTGGCAAAAAAAGCAAAAAGCAAAAAGATAACAAGTGTTGTTTTTGATAGGGGTAGATACAGATATCATGGACGTGTAAGAGCCTTGGCTGAAGGACTTAGAAAAGGAGGAATTAAACTATGACAGGATACATACCAAAAGAAGAAAAAGAATTTGAAGAAACAGTAATTGAGATCAAAAGGGTTAGTAAAAAAACCAAAGGAGGCAATACTATACGATTTACTGCACTTGTTGTTGTAGGAGACAAAAAGGGCAGGGTTGGAGTAGGATTATCAAAATCTCCTGATGTAAGAGGTGCTATAACAAAGGCTTTTGATCATGCTAAAAGGAGACTTATCACAGTTCCTCTTAAAGGTGATACTATTCCATATGGGGCGGAAGAAAAGTTTTCGGCTGCAAAAGTTATACTTAAACCAGCACCATCCGGTTCGGGAGTTGTTGCGGGAGGTCCTATGAGAGCAGTTCTGGAGGCTGCAGGAGTTAGAAATGCTGTGGGAAAGATATTGGGAACAACAAACAAGGCATCAAATGTATATGCGACCATCAATGCTCTCAAAAAGATCGGTAAAATTGACAGAAAACTAAATGCAAGAAAAGACATTTTTGCAGCTAAAAAGGACAAAAAAAATGATGATAGAAAAAGTACTAAAATCAAAAAAGCTAGTAAAAAATGAAAAATAAATTACCAAAAACAGTAAAAAGAAGAAATAAGAGGGTGGGTAGAGGTTATGGCAGCGGTAAGGGTGGTCATACCACAGGTAGAGGAGTCAAGGGTCAAAGAGCCAGGACAAAGAATAACATTCTTTTTGAAGGTGTAAAGATGAAAAAGTCTTATTTTAAAAGACTTCCTTTGATGCGTGGAAAAGGGAAATTCAGATCAAAACCTAAACCCATCATTGTCAATCTAGATTATTTGAATTTACTAAGATCTAATACGAAGGTTGATATTAATACACTTATACAAGAGGGGATTGTTAAAAGGGATGATGCTGAAAGATTTGGTGTCAAAATATTGGGTGGCGGTGAGATCAAAAAGAAAATAATCGTAATGTTGCCAGTTTCCAAATCTGCAGCAAAACAGATAGAAAAAGCAGGAGGCAAGATAGTAGAGGTTTCCGAAAGTATAAACAAAAAAACAGAGAAGGAAGATAAGACAACTAGAAAGGGATCCAACTCAAAAGCAAAAACTAAAAAAAGTAAATAATATTGACCAGAGTAGTCTTTGAAATTGAAACCATAGGCTGTTATCTTAATTTAAGTTGTTGAACTCTTTGTGAATTTATAAAATATTTCTCAACTAAATCCATAAATGCTAAATGATATCAAACAATTTTTTGGGAAAGCATTTAAATCTCCTGAGATAAGAAAAAAACTTCTTATAACTGCAGGAATTTTAATTGTTTTTCGTCTGATGGCCCACATTCCTGCTGCTGGGATTGATAGAGTTTCACTTCAAAGGTTATTTTCTGGTAACGCACTCCTTTCACTTTTAGATGTGTTTTCCGGAGGAACATTAGCGAATTTTTCAATAATGGCCTTAGGTCTCACACCTTATATAAACGCGTCAATAATTATCCAACTAATGACCTATGTGATCCCATCCCTGGAGGAACTTTCAAAAGAAGGTGAGTATGGCCAAGAAAAGATGAATCAATATACTCGTTATATTACAGTTCCTCTGGCGATACTACAGTCATTCGGCATGTACACACTTTTGAAAAGTCAAGGAATTATCAGTAGTTTATCTGCTCTTCCTTTAATTGCACTTTTAATTACAATGACAACAGGATCTGTATTGGCAGTATGGTTTGGAGACTTGATAGAAGAATATGGTATAGGAAACGGCACATCAACCTTAATATTTGCTGGTATAGTATCACGTCTTCCCGTTACGGTAAGCCAGTCTCTTATTACAATCTCCTCTCAGGATTATCTAAAAATTGCAATATTTTTAGCAGTAGCGCTCATGATAATTGGACTTATTGTTTTTATGAATGAAGCGACAAGACAGGTTCCGATCAATTATGCTCGAAGGTTAGGGAGACAAACTTTAGGTGCTTCTTATCTTCCGCTTAGGCTGAACCAGGCTGGGGTTATTCCTATAATATTTGCAGTATCACTTGTTCTTATGCCTTCTTTGATCAGTCAGTTTTTGGCAAATGCACCAAACTTAAAAGTAGCCCAAATTGCCACCAAAATTGCTACATCTTTTAATCCACAATCCTTTTCGTATAACTTAGTTTATTTTCTTTTGGTTTTTGGATTTACATATTTTTATACTTCCGTTGTGTTCAATCCGGAAAAGATCGCGGAAAATCTGCAAAAGTCAGGAGGTTATATTCCCGGAATAAGGCCGGGAAAACAGACTGAGGAATATCTTACTGCAATATTAAATAGAATTACACTTGCCGGTGCTGCTTTTCTTGGTTTTATTGCGATACTTCCTTCGTTTTTCCAAAACGCTATCGGAGTGCAAAATCTGGCAATTGGCGGGACCGGAATCTTGATCGTTGTCTCGGTGGTTTTAGAACTTACACGTGACATGGAAGCACAACTTGTGATGAAAAGATACGACAGGTTTATTAGATAAAAATATGAACTATATAATTATGGGGCCTCAAGGTTCCGGAAAAGGTACACAGGCTAAAATAATTGCGGAAAAGCTTGGGCTTTTCCATATGGAAAGTGGAAAAATGCTTCGGGTTATGGCAAAAACTGACAAAAGAATAAGGAATATGGTAAAAAAAGGACTGCTTGTTCCAGACCGGGAGACAATAAATTATATTGAAAAACATTTAACAGATAACAATGCCGGATTTGATAATTTGATATTTGATGGCTACCCAAGAACCTTAAGTCAATTTGAGCTACTTGTTAAATGGTTGAGATCTAAAGGTAAAGATATTGATTATATTATCTTTCTCAATGTCAGTGAGGATGAGTCTGTGAAAAGACTTTCCTCAAGAAGAACTTGTAGTAAGTGTGGTGAAGTATACAACTTGATTACTAATCCTCCATCAAAGCAAAATGCCTGTAATTGTGGAGGAGAGTTATTCCAAAGGGAAGATGACAAGCCAGATACTATAAGAAAGAGGTTAAATATTTTTAATAGTCAAACTAAGCCAATAATTGAAAAAGTAAGGGAAGATGGTAAGTTGATAGAAGTTGACGGTGAAAGGGATATAGATGTAATTTCTAATGATATTATTGCACGTTTAAAGGAGAAGAATGTCCGGCACAATTAAACCTAAAAATAAGACCGATCAGAAAAAAATGATCGAGAGTGGAAAGAGGCTGTCTTACGTTAAAAATAGACTTAAAGAGGCTGTAAAGATAGGGGTGTCGGCTAAGCAGATAGAAGACCTGGCTGTTAAGCTGATCAAAAAAGAAGAGGGAAAGGCTTCGTTTAAAATGGTCCCGAACTACGATTGGGCAACCTGTATAAACGTTAATGAAGGGATTGTGCATGGCATCCCCAAAAAAGAGATAGTCTTTCAAAAGGGTGATGTAGTTAGTGTTGATGTAGGAATATATTATGATGGTTTTCATACTGATACATCCTTTACTCTTGGGTTGGAAGTAGATGAAAAGACAGAGAAATTCCTAGAGATTGGGGAAAAGACGTTAAATAGTGCGATTGAGAAAGCCAAACCTGGAAATAGAATATATGATATATCAAAATCTATTGAGGACATGTTGAAAAAAAGTGGATACACACCTATAAAAGCACTTGTTGGACATGGGATAGGCAGGCAGTTGCACGAGGAGCCTCAGATACCTTGTTATACATCGGGTGAATACAAAGATAGTCCGGTAATACCTGACGGAGCCTGTATGGCAATAGAGGTTATGTATAGTTTTGGAAGTGAAAAGCTAGTATTAGATGAGGATGGGTGGACAATTGTGACCAGTGATGGTAAAATATCAGCACTTTTTGAGGATACTGTAATTGCTGCCAAAGGAGGCACGAGAGTGTTAACCGCGTGAGAACGTGGGTTTTTTGTGGTTTAAAAAATTATGAAAAAAGAGGATACAAAGATCGTTGAAGGAGAGGTGCTGGAAGCCCTTCCTAATACAATGTTTAAAGTAAAACTTGACGATCATAGCAATGTCGTTGCAACCCTAAAAGGAAAGCTTCGAAGAAGTTATGTCAGGATCTTTCCGGGTGATCGAGTAAAGATAGAAATGACAAAGTATGATCGAGAAAGAGGAAGGATAGTTTTTAAGTTCAAATCAAAAAAGAGAAGATAACATGAAAGTACAAAGTTCAGTTAAAAAAAGATGCAAAGACTGCAAAATCGTAAGGAGAAAAGGTAAGATTTATGTTATTTGCAAAAACCCTCGTCACAAGCAGAGACAAGGTTGATCCTTAAGTTTTTTCATGAAAGGGTATTAAAGATATTAATAAAATATGCCAAGAATAGCAGGAGTAGATCTAAAAGATGAGTGGAATGTAGACTATGCCTTAACCAACATTAAAGGTATAGGTTGGTCGCGTTCAAAAAAGATATTAAATGAACTTAAAATCGAGAACAAGAAGAAAGTTGGTAAACTTACTAATGATGACATAAAAAACATTGCATCAAAGTTGGAAGCTGTTCCAACAGAAGGGGAACTGGTCAGACAAGTCAGGGCAGACATTCAAAGGCTTAAAGTTACAGGAACCTATAGAGGTGTGAGACATTCCAGGAACTTGCCTGTAAGGGGACAAAGGACTAGAAGCAATTCTAGAACAAAAAGAGGTAAGAGAAAAACTGTAGGAGCATTTAGAAAAGAAGCTTTGACAAAGATGCAGCAACAGACAAAGACAAAGTCTGACGAATAAAATAATATGGCAACAAGTGTTAAAAAAATAAATACGAAAAGTAAAGCAAAAAAGAAGGTTGAAATTGGAAGGATCTATATTTCAGCTTCATTCAATAATACCTTGGTGAATATTACCGATGAGGAAGGAAATACTTTGGTTTGGGGATCCGCAGGAGCCTCTGGTTTTAAGGGTACGAGAAAATCTACACCTTATGCGGCAACTACTGCAGTGGAAAAAGTCGTACAGGAGGCCAAGGATAATTTGGGACTTAAAGAAGTGGAAGTATTTGTTAAAGGTCCTGGGCCTGGAAGAGATGCTTCCTTGAGAGCAATAAAGGCAGGCGGTTTGAAAATATCGGCAATTTCAGACCTTACACCAATGCCACATAACGGACCGAGACCTAAAAAGAAAAGGAGAGTATAAATAGATTTAAAAAAATGGCAAGACAAGCAGGACCAAAAGATAGATTAAGCAGACGTGAAGGGTTTGACCTATTTGGTAAAGGTGCAAAATTGACACGACTTACTGTGCCACCAGGAATGCATGGACCAAAAGGCACAAGAAGGAAGTCTCAATATAACATGCAGTTGAGGGAAAAGCAGAAAGTCAAAAGAATGTATGGAGTTATGGAAAGACAATTCAAAAATTATATTGAAAAGGCATTTAAGTCCAAGGGTAACACTGGCGAGAGCCTTTTGTCACTTTTGGAAAGAAGACTTGATAATGTGATATTCAGATTGGGATTTGCCACAACCAGACCAGCAGCAAGACAGCTCGTGTCACATAAACATGTGTTGATTGATGGTAAGAAAGTAAACATCCCTTCTTATAGCGTAAAAGTTGGGCAGACAATAACTATTACCAAAAAGGCTCAGGAAATACCTGCAGTTAGAAAACAATTACAGGAAGATGTTAACTTGCCATCTTGGCTTAGGAGAAAAGCTATCGCAGGAAATATTAAGAAACTACCTACAATAAATGATATTGCAGAACCAATTTCTATTCAGGATATTGTTGAGTTTTATTCTAGATAGTTTGTAAGGAGGTGATTTTTTATGGAAGATATTTTATTTGAAACAATAACAGAAAAAGAAAAAGACGGATACGCCAAATTTGTTATTACACCATTACCCCAGGGATATGGAGTGACATTGGGAAACTCTCTCAGAAGAGTTCTTTTGTCAAGTTTGCCAGGGGCAGTAATAACCACAGCAAGAATTTCAGGAGTAAAGCACCAATTTTCATCTTTGAAGGGCATGAAAGAGGATGTTGTAGAACTTATTTTGAATTTGAAGAAAGTCAGATTTGTTTATGATGGAGACAAGCCAGTTAAAGCGTCAATTAAAGCGGAAGGTCCTGGAGAAGTACTGGCAAAAGATATTCAAGTAGAGTCTACAGTTAAACTGGTCAATCCTGATCAGCCTATTGCTGTACTTTCAAAGGATGCAAAACTTTCAGCTAAGTTTGAAATAGAGTCGGGTATTGGATATTCACCAGCAGATGACAGGGCTACCGGTGAGGTCGGTCTTATACCTTTGGATGCCTCATTCTCGCCAATAACAAGAGTGAACTATAAAGTTGAGGAAACCCGTGTTGGGAGACTGACAAACTACGATAAGCTGACTTTGGAAGTATGGACGGATGGAAGTGTTACACCCAAGGATGCTTTGAAGAAATCTTCTGAAATACTGATATCTTACTTTAAACAGATTGTGAACCCAAAAAAGGTTGAAAAAGAAGAAAAGGAAAAGGAAGATGGACTAGGTCCAGAGGGAAAACTTTCAGTTGAGGAAATAAGTCTACCTACTCGTGTTGCTAATGCTTTGGTAAAAGCAGGATACGAAACAGTAGAAGATCTCGTTTATGCAAAAAAGGAGGACTTAGTTAAGGTGAGAAATCTAGGTGAAAAATCCGTTAAGATCATTGAAGCTGCACTTGGAGAGAAAGATCTTGAGTTTAAGGAGGAGTGAATTTATGAAAAAACGTAAAATTGGAATTAAACTCTCAAGAGGTCAAGCAGCTCGCAAGGCTCTTTTTAGATCGCTAATAGGGGCTTTGGTTGAGCGTGGATCTATTGAGACCACTGAAACAAAGGCTAAAGCCATTGAGGGTAAAATTGCCAAATTAGTAATATCAGCAAAGAACGATAATGTTACCAGTAGAAGGAAGATCTATTCTTTTTTTGGCAATAACAGAAAGATCACCGATGAGCTTTTTGATATTGTCAAGAAAAATTTTTCCAAAAGAAACGCTGGTTTCACAAGGATCGTGAAGTTGCCGACAAGAAGAGGTGATGGAGCTCGAATGGTAAATATCGAGTGGGTCAAAGATAAAACCACTTTGGAAAAAGAGCCAAAAAAAGAAAAACAGGTCAAAAATGTCAGAAAGCAGATTAAAAGTAAAAAATAGATCTTAATTATGAAGACTTATCAAACCAAATCAAAGGATATTAAAAGATATTGGCATCTTGTGGATGTTGATGGGAAAGTATTGGGCAGAGTTGCAACTCAAATTGCTCAGCTTCTCATGGGTAAATACAAAAAAGATTATGTTAATAATTATGACATGGGAGATTATGTTGTGGTGATTAACGCCTCAAAGGTCGAAGTTACGGGCAGAAAAAAAGATCAAAAAGTATACTACAGACATTCAGGTTATCCCGGAAATCTCAAAGAGATCACATTTAAAAAATATCTAGAGGACGATCCGGGGAAGATCATTGAAATTGCAGTATCGGGTATGCTTCCTAAAAACCGTTTGCACAAAAAAAGAATGTCTAGATTGAAAACTTTTTCTGGTAACGACCATATTTATGAAGACAAATTCGTAAAAGCGAAAAAAAACAAAAAAGAGTAAAATAGCATATTATGCCAAAGAAGAAAAACAAAAAAGACTATACATATGCGGTAGGTCGAAGGAGATCTGCTTCCGCCAGGGTAAGACTTTTTAGAGGAAAAGGAGAGAGCACTGTTAATGGCAAACCTGCAGACAAATATTTTGTTGGTTCAATAATTGAGAATAAATGGAAAAAACCCTTTATGGTTATTGATGAAGTAGATAAATATTACTTCACTGCAAAGGTAACAGGTGGTGGTAAACAAGGACAGTTGAATGCGGTTTTGCTGGGAGTCTCCAGAGCTTTGTCAAAGCTTGAAGAAGAAAAGTATAGAATTCCGCTCAAAAAGGCAGGTCTTTTAACAAGGGATTCCCGTGTTAGGGAACGAAGAAAAGTGGGAACCGGAGGAAAGGCGAGAAGGAAGAAGCAGTCTCCAAAACGATAAAATACTTGCACAGTATTTACTTCAGAAAAATCCAACAATTTTTATAATTAACTTTTTGCGGAGAAAAATAATACTCCCGAGAGAAGAATTGCCAAGGATCCTGCAAAGAAGTAGATCAATGTATAATTTTCAATTCCGGAATCTGGTAATTGTGCTGTTGTGGGGATATTGGTAGGTGTTGTCAGATTCTGAGCTATCAATGCAGACGTTGGTGTTGGGGTGGGTGTAGATGTTGGTTCAGTCACGCCCCCAACTCCACTTCCAGTAGTAGGTGTAGGACTGCTGGTAGGTGTTTTAGTAGGAGAAGGTGTATTGGTTGGAAGAGTAGTACCTCCTATTCCTGGATCATCAGTGGGAGTGGCTGAAGGGGTAGGTGTTGCTGATGGGGTGGGTGTTGATGTAGATACTGCTGCAGGTACTTCGTTAGTTGTGGGAGTGGGTGTAAGGGTTGTAATAGGTTCAGATGATCGTACTGTAATTGTGATTGGAGTAGTGGATGCAAGAACATTAGTTGTATCGGATGCATCGCTGACTAGTGTTTGTGCTTTGTACTTTACGCCATTCAGAAAATATTCTTGTGATGTGGTATAGGATAATGTTGTAGTACCTTCCTTAAGCGCAGTAAAAGTAATGTTTGCAGCTGTTCCTGAACCCTGAACAGGAGTTGATCCAATTGGCAGTGAAATTGCAAAATCAATTAAATTTTCGTTCGGTAATATTTTAGGTTCTGTAAGATTGGAATTAGTACCTAGAAAGTTACTTTTAGTAACATTATCTGCCTGCAATATTTCAGGATCGTAAGTAATGGCAAATTGTATTCCTGTGATTTGATTTTCTCCTGAATTTGCCTGTAATGAAACCACAAAAGTTTCACCTATATTAACTGTTTGATCTGGTGTCTGAAATGACAGGGTGGTTGCTGGTGCCGCCTTCTCTCTGAATTCAGTAGATTCTCCAACCAGATAAATTCCTGCTGCAACACCTCCAACTAAAATTATTAAAGTAATTATAGGTATTATCCATTTTTTCATATATTACATTATTACATTTCTTATATAAAAACTCCAAACTATTTTGGAGTTTACAGAAAAAATTTCTTAAATTTGTGATAGTGTCAACAACTATTTAAAATAGGTTTATTCTACAGAAATTATCAGAGGTGAACCCTTCATAGATACTCCCACTACGGTTCCATCTTCTTCCGCGAAAGCGTACATTGACTTATTGGAGTCAATTTCTATTTCTGTATCTGTACTAGACGATGTAAAGGTGATCTTTGCTATTTGAGATTCTCCTGTTACCTCTTTGTAAAAACCTTGTCCGACAGAGTAATTTACGATTCCATTTTCATTATCAATCTCTTTTTGAAGAATATTTTCTCCCGTCCAGAGATTTCCGGGTTCAATGTCATTCACTTGTATACTTGAAGGATCAAATTCCAGAACCAGAGTAAAAGCCACTGGTGCAGGGTCAGGTAAAATGTCAAAGGATAGTGTTGAAGTGTGTTGCTGATTTTGATTCAGGTCTAACTCAGTTACTAAAAAGCTTACCTGGACATTATCAGGAGTTACATTCTGTGATTTATTATTATTTGTGTTTTGTACAGAATAACCGTTATTTACATCATAATTATTTGTTCTTGGTTGTTCCTGAATTGAAACCCTATTTCTAAGAAGCAGAAATATCCCTAATGAAAATAAGGCAAGAAAAACTGCTATTAATATAATGTATTTTTTACTCTTCATTCTTGAGCGTCTTAGATTACTCGGCCAAAGTTCTCGAAGAGATAGACGTAGTCAATAATATTGACAACTCCATCATAATTTATATCCGAATCTGGATCGACTAGATCTGGATCAGAAGCCAATTTCCCAAAATCTCGGAACAGTATTCCATAATCTATGATATCTACATCACAATCATTATCGATGTCTCCGGGAAGATACTCGTTTCCGCAAAGTTTTTCTACTACCTCAATGGTAATAGGAGTAGTAGATTCCAAAGCGTTTTGATATACGTTTACGGCTGCCACTAAAGTATCTTGTGCGAAACTGATCGTTGTGGTTCCTACCGCATCAGCGCGAAAATCTATTGCTGCTAAAGTACCAACTCCTTGCACCCCTTCATTATTAGGGTCAGGAGGAGTAAGTATTGTGTAGTTGATTGTTCCAGCGCCGTTGTTAATTATTTCGTTGGTATCATCAGGATTTACAAAGAAGCTTTGCGGGTAGATATCCAAAGCTGTAAGTACACTGCGATTTGTGCGTGAGATCTCCAATTCAGTTCCAATCACTTCATTAACACCGGTATTTATGTCGATGTAAACTGGAAATTCTGTTCCCAAAGCAACTCTAAGCTCGTCCGATCTCAGCAACAATGTGGTATCGGGTGGGCGGGAAGTGGCCGGTGTGGAAGTGGGGCGAGGTGTCGCAGTTGGGTTTGGAACTGTTGGTGTTGGTGTGGAAGTGGATACTGGTGTGTCTGTTAATGTAATAACTATTTGTGGAGAGGTGCCTGATTCTAATGAAGAATACATAAAACCGTTATTGCTTGCAGACGATATTGCGAGAACAATTTCTTTATTAGCATAAGTACTCAATCTATATTTGACCCAATTAGTAATGTCAGCTTGTTGATCTGCAGTTCCGTCAGCTGTAAAACTGGTAAAGGGGTTATAAAGACCGACTCTATTGTTGTATGTCATATTCCCGTCCCAGTTATAGGAATTCGGTACATGAACAGACTGAAGGGAGGATGATCCCTCATTAGAAGATACGCCCAATACGATACTGGCATTAGTGATTGTTGCAGGATCTACGTTAGGTAGAATGAATCTAAAGAAACTTATTTGTTCAGGTGAACCATCTACTCCAAGATTTATACTATCTCCAAAAGACGTGTTTGGCTGCGCTGCATCGACGTATGTGTCCTCAATTGCTTCGATTATCACTGTATTTGCGGGGACAGGAGTAGCAGTTGGTCTGGGAGTATTTGTCGGTCTAGGGGTAGAGGTGGGAGTAGATGTTATCACAGCTGTCGGGTTAGCAGGGTTAAGAAATACTGTTAAAGGATCAAGCTGAGCTGGCAAACTTACTATTGGTTCCACAGCCGTATCAATACTTGTACAGGGTATTGCCGTGTTTTCATTGTCATAGCATGTTTCTACAAATGAAATTTGCGTTTGGGTTGTTTCATTACTTATTGCGACAAAATGTAATTTGATTATTCCTGCAATACCACTTATGTGATCTTCGCAATCGACGGTATCTCCATTAGGTCTGAAACATTGTTGTGTAGCATTATCATAGTCCCAGCCACCGATCAGTGATATGAAAAATTCACCTGTTGAGTTTGCCTGATCAACTGCCGCTTGAGAATCGGGGAGTACTGCGTCTCCGATTCTATGATAAAAGTATGGATTTACCTCTGTAATATTTTCATCAGGGCTTACGATAATTGGTTGAGCTAAATTTATCAAAGAATTGTCAAAAGATACCATCACTTGGAAAGTTCTAACCTGATTATTTTCACCCGGGGTGGTGTCACTCGTTCCGGTATCAAGCATAATATTTAACAAAGGTTCAGCACCTGTCTCATTTATATAATTTAATTCTATATTTGGTCCTTCTGCCCAATAAACTCTGGTACCAGCTGCTCGGGATGTATATAGCGCAAAACTGACAATCAAAAGAACAGTGACCGGCACACTTATCAAGATTATCAAAAGAGCAAGAAGTTGATATGTCACTGACCATTTCTTGAAGTCTTTGAAGGACTGAAAAATCTTTGCATTTCTGAGTTTTTTGAACATAAACTAAGCACTTAGTTACATTAATAGTAAACTTACCGGTAAAGCATTGTCAATATGAAGATATAAAAGAGGCGAAAATTGTGGAAATTCACGTATTATGAATCTACCGAAGGTATTATAGGTATATATGATTTATCTAACTATGATACTCCGTTATAATAAATAATACTTTTTTGTATGAGTAATTTAAAGAAAATACAAAAACGAAAACTTGACCATCTGCAAATTGCTGCTTCGGCGGAATCGCAGATTGGAGATACCGGCTTTCTGAATTACAAATTTATTCATAATCCTCTTCCTGAGAGCGATTTTGACAGGATCGATACTTCAACTCAATTTTTAGATAGGATAGTTAAATATCCAATATTGATATCTTGTATGTCTGGTGGAATAGCCGAAGGCGAGACTCTTAACAGAAATTTGGCTAAAGCTGCACAAAAGTACAAGATTGCCATGGGATTTGGGAGTCAGCGAATAGCAATAGAGCATTCTGCCCTTGTACACCTTTTTGAGATGAGAGATGTTGCACCTGACATTCCGCTTCTTGCAAATATTGGGCTTGTACAGCTTAATTATGGCTTTGGCTTAAAGGAATTTCAAAAATGTGTAGATATGGTAGAAGCCGATGCTTTAGTGGTCCATATTAATCCGATCCAAGAGGTTATTCAGCCGGAAGGAAATAGGAATTGGAAGGGGCTTTTAGGTAAACTTTCAAAAATCATTGATAAATTATCAGTTCCGGTGATTGCGAAAGAGGTGGGCTTTGGTCTTTCTGAAGATGCAGTAAAGAGGTTGTATAAAGTGGGTGTGAGGTATTTTGACACATCAGGATGGGGCGGGACAAATTGGGCAATGGTAGAGGGGCTAAGAAGTAAGTCAAACAGAGAATTGGGAGAATTATTCAGTGGTTGGGGGATCCCCACAACTGAATCTATAAAGATGTGTGCAAATTTCAAAGGATCATTACCTGATAGCGAAAGGAGTAAGATAAAAATAATAGGAAGCGGAGGAGTTAGAAATGGTGTTGATATCGCAAAAGCAATTTCACTAGGTTCCGATATTGTTGGAATTGCAAGTCCTTTTGCCAAAGCGGCAATGAGATCAGTATCGGAAGTTGAGAAATTAATAGAAAGGTACGCAAAAGAATTAAAAATAACGATGTTTGGAGTGGGAGCAGAAAGCATTAAAAAACTGAAAAAAGTTAAGTTAGTTGAACAAAAGTAATAATTCTTGCGGTTTTTTGATGATGTAAGTTGGAATAGATTTTTTGAGCACACTTTCTGCTTCGTATCCCCAAGTGACTGCGGCCGACCTGACACTGACTCTTTTTGCAGCTTCGACGTCGCTTGTTTGGTCTCCGATATATATAGTATCTTTCTTTTTAAGCTTTATTTCTTTGATCACTTTTTTTATGGTACTATCTTTGCCGAAAAGTGAGCTAGTTGAGTAGACAAAATCAAAGCACATGTTTAGATCATTGTTTTTGAGGAAAGTTCTTACATTTTCCTCTGAATTATTGGTTATTATACCCAGCACATTACCTTTTGAGAGTTTTTTAATTACTTCATTGATCTTGGGGAAGGTCTTTAAACGTGGAATTATTTTTACCATTTCTTTGCTACCTTGTAACATCAGCTTTGGCAGTAAATGTTTTGGAAAGTTAGTTTTTTTAATAAGCTTTTTAACACCAATAGAACGCGCATATTCAGGAGTTATATCGTCGCTGAAATATTCGGGAAAATTTTTCCTGAAGATTTCTATTGCAACATTGAAACTGTCACAGATCGTTCCGTCAAAATCAAAAATAAGGTTCATATCTTATATTATAATTTATTTCATGCTGCTGAGTCGTCATGATATAATTGTGCTCTGTAGAATTATCTATGATACGAACAAAGTTATCTCCGCTTCCTAAAGATACTAAGGTTCCAAACCATGTCGCGATAATCCCGGACGGTAATCGCAGATGGGCGAGAAGTAAGAATCTACATACTTTAAAAGGCCATAAAGCTGGTTTTGAACGTACAGTTGAACTTGGAAGAGCTATGCGTAATTTTGGGATTCACACGACTACTATATGGGGATTTTCTACGGAAAATTGGGATCGAACCGAGGAAGAGATAAATTATTTAATGAAGCTTTATCATAAACTTGTTGATGACTATCTGACTGACGCTCATAAAGAAAAAATTAGAATATTTCACTTAGGGAGAAAGGATCGTCTACCAAAATCATTGATTAATAAACTAACAGATGCTGAGAAACAGACAGGGCATTATACTAAGTTTATTGTCAATATCGCTCTTGACTATGGGGGACACGATGATATTCTTCGAGCTGTGAAAAAGATAGTTGATAAAAATATTCCTTCTAGTGAGATTGATGAGGAACTATTTACTAGCTACACCGATCTTCATAACCAGCCTTACCCGTATGTCGATTTAATGATTAGAACTTCAGGTGAGCAGAGGACCAGCGGCTTTTTACTTTGGCAATCTCATTATACAGAGTATTATTGGGAAAATAGTCACTTTCCTGATTTTACTCCTGAAAAGCTGAGAGAAGCTATTTTAGATTACTCAAGAAGGAGAAGGAGATTTGGAGGTAATGATGCAGAAGCACACTTTAAATTTAAACCTGAAGTAATTGCCAAACTTGAGCTGAATTGGTGGAGGCTCGAGAGTGTTCCTGAGGGAACAAGGCTAAGAGATTATGCAGTATCTCACCTTGTAGAGCAATTTGGAATGAGTAAAACCTTAGCAAAAAAGGCTGCAAAATATATGGTTGAGGGCGCTTTGGAAGGTAAGGCAAAAAAATGGGGAAAATCTCTTGAGGCGATGAAACAATTCTATCAGCTCGTTAGGGATGAAATAAAATTGGCCTTTGAACCCTCTCTGGCAGCATCTTTGCAAGTGAAGCTCTGGCGGGAGATTGAAAACAAAGATGACATTGAAAAAGCAGTTGAGGCTCGGCATACTGCAAGGAATTTATATGCAGAAGTCTATCGCATGAGTGTCTATCAGGCAGCTAAGTTAGCGCATCTGAGAGTTTTGGCAAATATTGAAAAAAATCTTGCTGAGGCTGGAATGGGGGATCATCATTGGAAAAAGGCCCAAGATTATCTTGAGAAATTCTACTTCGCATTAAAAGAGAGAATAGCCTAAAATTTATTTGTGAAGTGATCAATTTCAACAAACTCAGGTTTTCCACTGAAATTTTCCAAAAGTGAGATAAACTTGAAAAAATCCCTTTTGCTTTCAAAAGGATTTGTTAGATATTTTGGCAATGAGGCTCTTTCCACCCACTCAAGTTTCACCTCTTTGTTCGTTCTTATTTGTCCTTTCGGATCATAAACTGCACAAAGATACATAAATTTATCTTCCAGCAATTTGTTTGTTTTAGTTTTGAATACCCGGAAGTGAACGATTGCACAAACATCAACCTTTTCAGCAGCAAGCCCTGATTCTTCTTTAAGCTCTCTTTTTGCAGCATCGGCAATTGACTCGCCATATTTGACCTTACCTGAGATGAATCCCTGACAGCCATAAAATGGCTGCTTGAGTCGAGTTCCAATTAAATATTTCTTTTTCTTCCCCCTTTTTTGTATACAGCACACCCACGCGGAAATCTTTGCCTGTTTTTCTACCTTTGCATTTTTATCATCGATCCTATTGGCGTATTCTTTGCCGATACTAGTTAATTTATATCTTCCGTTGATTTTTCTGATGAATTTGTATTTTTTTATCAGTTGATCTAGATGAAACTGAAACCGATTGTTTTCTATGAGATTACTGGGTTTCATGTCCGTATATCTCAAACTCTCAGAGAAAAGAAGTCTTTGCAAAATACCCAACTGAATATTGTGGAGTTGTTTCATTAATTGGGAGTATAAGATTGATACTTCGTTGTGTCTAGTCTAGTGGAGTCGACTTGAAGAATTGTCAAAGTTTTGATCACTTGCCTTTTGAGTCTTCGGCACGTTTTATTTCTCTTTCGATCTTTTTGTCCTCTTTTTTTATAACTTCTTGAGCCTTCTCTCTTTTAACGTAAAAGTTCATCAGAGAGAAAGTGATCATACTTGCGAATACTACTCCTATGGTATTGACAATAAAAAGTAAAAGTGAACCATGGACAAGCTGCCAATTGAATTCTGCAATTCCTATCCCAACAACCGCAAGAGGAGGAATGAGAGCAACAGAGATCGCAATACCCGGTAATGTTTCGTTTAACTGTGGTTTTACCAAAGCAAAGCTTCCTGCAAGCCCTGCAATTATTGCAACCATTACTATTGTCAATGAAGGTTCTGCCCTTGAAAGTATTTCGGGAGTTAAGGTTTGAAATTGAGAAGAGAAAAGCCAAGTGGCTGCAATTGCAGACCCTATCCCGTATGCGATCGATCTTGCCAAGGTAATAACACTTCTTGAGATAAGCCTGTGATCAGACATTGTTATTCCAAGTGACAAAGAAAGGATAGGATAAAGCATTGGCGCAATAAGCATGCTGCCTATGATAATTGCGGAGTTATTCAGATGAAGTCCAAAAGTTGCCGTGAGAACTGAAAGGATGATCATCAGAAAAAAATCTTGTCTGGGAGTACTTGCTGAGATCAATCTTTCTACAGCATCGTTTTTATCTTTTGATGTGAGATTGTTGAAAAGTATTAACGCCATCAGAAATAGTGTAGCTTATTTATACTGCTTGTTCAAAGCAGTATTTTTTTATATTTATTACCTAATATTTTTCAATATAACTGTAATACCATTTATGGAATGTGTTAGTTGCTTAATGGCCGGAGGACTGCGAAGGCGAAAACAATTACAAAAAGGATCAAAAGAAATATGGTGCCTAGATAGAGATTTTTGTTCATACTACTTAATTAATATATCTTTAAATTGAGTATTGCGCAAGTAAAGTAGGGGATGAGCTAATTTGAAGAATATATTTTTTAACTTTACAGTTTACAAAAACTTAAAAATTATTTTATAATAAAATATTCATACTTTGTGTAATTTGTACACGAAGGAGGGAAGGAAAGAGAAGTGTCATATTCAAGAAAAATATTTATCACAGGAATTTTGATTAGTTACTACAGAAAAGTAATTTACATTTGCACTAAGGATCAGATAATAAAAAATAATATCAAAAAAACTCTTAGCGGATTATTTATTGATAATGTTTCGGGAAATATTTTCTGGACACCGATTGACATTAAGGAATCTTCAGGTGCCATGTATTTATTCTTTTTAGGAATAACCGACCATAAGGGGGTAAAAAATGATTACGATTTCAAGACCTTGAATAATAAGCTGACACGCAATGAAATGCTTGCTCTTGATATTATTAAGCATAAGCTTTCCAAGTTGCAGCCTGAAGTAGTTGCACATTTTTTCAATAATGGATTTTTGATCAGTGAACTTTTTGATCTATATAGAACGCTAGTAGACAAGAATAAAGACCGCGCAAACTTTTATAAGCTAGTAAAGAAAAAAGACTATATTGTACCGGTGGGGAGAAGAAAAAGGGAAGTTTATCATCGCCCTCCTCAATACTATGAAATTAAATAGTAAAAGCTGATTTTAGTCAGCTTGACCCTCTTTAGCTTGTTTTACTAGTTTCATGATAAATTTGTAATCGGATTGTAATTCTGCTTTTACTTCAGACAGGCTTACTGTTGACCATTTTTCTTTTACTTTGTATTCTGCCAAATCTATCACTTTATTGAAAGACATTCCTTCCTTGCTGAAATCTGCTATTGAACGCAAAAACCCGGAAATTGTAACAAATCTATAACAGTCTGCATTGGCAACAATCTCTGCTTCTTTCGACTTGTATTCAATAGTGCCATGATGGGCTTTAATACAATGTAGAACCTTTTCGATTAGTGGTTTATTATTTGTATGCTTTTCCAAAAAGCTCTTTGCTTCCACTATGCTCATTTTTACATGGTCTTTCAATTTGTCTTCTTGTAGTGCTTGGCCAATCTTTAGGTCCATTAATATTGTTCCCAGAAGAACTATGTTTTTGTCTGCATTATATTTTTCTGATAGCATTTGTCCCTTTACGTTCGAGAGTTTGAAGTTGAACATGCTTGGAGCACCGTATTTTTTGATCTCGGAAAAAGCAAGTTCTTTAGCTTTTTTAATCAATTGTTTCATTTGATTGATATTATTTTAGCAGAGTTGTTATTCGTATCGTAAATACCATAAGTTGCAGGAACAATTTTGCCTTTTTTGTATCCACAAACGGGACCGGGATTAACCAATAATGTGCCACCAACTTTCTCATTTCTTGCCATATGAGTGTGCCCATGAAATACTGCGTCGTAATGAGTGGATTGTGCCAGTCTTTCTCCGATGTTGTCGTAGTGAATTACAGCTATCCTTCTTTGCTCTATTTCAATTTCACCCAGTTGATCTAGAAGTATCACGTTTCCCGTTTTTTGTTCATACACTTTTTGAGTTATTTTAAACCTGTCTCCATCCACATTCCCCCACACACAATATGCCTTTTGGAAATTACGAGTTGCTATATGAAATGTTTCGGAAGCACAATAATCACCACAAAAGATCGCATATTTAATCCCCTCTTTTTTAATTTTTTCGAGGGCTTTATTAAGATTTCCAAGTTGATCATGGATGTCTGATAATACTGCCAATTTCATAAATAAGGTTGCTCTTACCCAGAAGTATTTCTACGAGGTATGTAGCATTATCGTAAAAGTAAGGCTGCAATGATGACAATTACTACAATGGCTGCTAAAGGCAGTATTGATCTCATTCCTTTCACTTGTTTCTTTTCTTTCTTTTCTTTAGCCATTAAAGATCACCTCCTCACACCAAAACCATTCTTATTTCAGTTTAGTATGTAAATGGAAAAATTCAATATAGTGGCAAAGGACACCCACAAAATATATGGAATTAAAAGGTTTGAAGATGTCTTGTCCAGATCTTCGAAAAAGAATATCGTTTTAAGTATTAAAAACCAAAGAATGGTAATAACTACAAGTGCAAGACCGACCTCTTTGAACCCAAAAAACACAATAGACCATAGAGAATTAAGTATTAATTGTGCCAAGTAGTAAGAAAATGCATTTGATCTGTCTTTTGTTGTTTGTTTGTTCCATATGATATAGAAAGAAATCCCCATGAGAATATATAAAATTGTCCAAACAGGTCCAAAAAGCCAATTGGGTGGATTAAACTTTGGCTTATTTAGGCTTGCGTACCAAGTAGGTATCGAGGGTGTTGTAAAGTACGACCCGATAAAACCCGCAAGAAAAGGAAGTGTGAGTGAAACCACAAGCTTTTTGAAATCAATCTTCATAATTTAATATTAGCATTTAGTGTTGGCGGAGGATAGATTAACTTGTTTGAATGTCGTATTCACGGAGTATTGGTATGAGGCGTGTCACTTCCCCATCGGTGATATCTTCCGGTGATATTTTTGTGTGATTAAAGATTTGTTGCTCAATTTTTTTCCAACAATCTTTAATTTTAGCTACTCGTTCCATAATTTGTGGACTAGATGTTTTGTTCAAATATTTTCTTTCTAGTGAACCGTTGATTTTCTCTATAAGTTTTGTGACTCCAAAAGGTGATATTCTATGATCTGAGTATGTAGCGATTTTTAAAGAAAAATCATTTGAGTGAAATGTATTTTCTCCCTTGGAGAAACCATATCCCTTAATTATTTTAAATGTAGTTTCTTCAATACCGATTTCCCGACATATCTCTTCTGTTGCAAAATGCTCATCATCACCAAATTTTTTAGTGAATTCTTTTTTAACCTTCTCCCAATATTTTAAGCCCTGCGGCTTAAGGTTTTCTGGAAAGAGTCTTAAGTTAAACTTAATTATGTTTCCCATATCGTGAACAAGCGATGCAGTGATAACGGGATCTTTATTGATTTCTTTTTTAAAATTATCACAAATAATTAAAGCAACCCCCGCAACTCGCAACATATGTAGCTGAAGTTGTGGCATTATTTTGTATTTGTCGTAAATCTTTTGTATTTTCATTTATTGAACTTGATCTTGACTTTGTTTGGATCAGCACCTCTGATAATCTTATCTGCCATAACTATTTCCTCGTAAATTCCCGAAATAAGGTTGTATTCTCCTGCCTCTTTTGCAGTCACCCACTTAAAATCTACCGCATCGTCATCAAGTTTTACTTTTCCACTTTTGTAATTTGCGTAGAAACTTAGGACCACAACAGGAACTTTATCTGGTCTGATGAAAGTCATATTTATTAAGTATCTGAGGTTACTTATTTCCAGGTTAACTTCTTCCTTTATTTCCCTTTTGAGTGAAACCTCTAATGCTTTATACCACGCCGGATCAGTCGTTCTTGGAGTGTTAATGTAGTCATCTACACTCACTTTCCCTCCCGGAACAGTCCACATGTTGGGGAAAGCTTTTTCACTAGGTGATCTTTTGGTTATCAAATATTTTCCAGCGCGGTGTATAATGCAGGTCAGAGAAACGAAATGAAGGTGTGGATCTGGGTACTTAAGCTTCATGTTTAGCTGAAATTATAACAGTGCTCTGTTAGAATACAAAGGTACGGGGTGTGGTTCAGTGGTAGAATGGGCGCATGGGGTGCGTCCGGCCCCAGTTCGATTCTGGGCACCCCGACTCACTTTTTTGACTTTGTCGGTTTAACAGTATACTTCTTGTGAGTTTTTTTACGATCACATTGATACCATTGATTTGGTTTAGACTTTATAACCTCTTTCATTACTTTTTTTCCAATGGATGTATATAGGTGCCCAAAGAATACATCTTCTTTGAGTCGTCTTTGTGCTTCGGCGTTTCCTGTAAGAGCTAATTCTTTTAGGGAAAGTACATAATCTATATTGTCGGCATCTTTTGCAAGTTGCGATTCGTAGGTTTTTCTTTCCCTATATTCTTTTATTATTTTTTTTATTTCATCCGACCCTTCTCCTATAAGTTTTAGTTGTGCCTCCCATGCTTTTTCTTCGTCTTGTGAAACATATTCCTTTTGATGCCAGTTGGAATCTCCGGTTCTGGATTCGGGTATATCATGGAATGCAGCCATGATCATAGTTTTGTGTGGATTTGCTTTAGCTTTCTTGGCAAGTAGATATGCAATTATTGTTACTCTTTGAGAATGTTCCGCTACTGATTCCACTTTTTGAAGCATGTGCATTTTATGAGATCGCTCCATTTGTCGGAGAGAACCAACTTCGTAGAAAAAATTTATGAGATCTTTCATTATCTAGTAATTGTAAATTATTTTTTTAATTTCTTTTCTTAGAAAGAGTTTTTTTGTTATTCCAAGGTCGCCCGTAAAAGTAACAGGCAGCTTATTCATCAGAAGTTTCTGTACCTTTTTACTTTTTGTGTAAATATAATTTTTCCCTTCAGATATGCTTGGTGGTGTTAAAAACCAATTCTCTGATCCAAAGCTAATCAAGGCCTCTTCAATATCATCCTTGTGATCCTTGACAAAATTGCGACTGTCCCAGAGCTCCAGTTGTCCAATGATTAATTTTTCATCCTTGTTGGGAAAGTTTTCTACATGGGTATCATTTTTTATCTCTTTAACCGGGTTTTTGTAAACTGCTTTATCCTGTTCTGAGAAATACTTACCGATCCAATCATTTTTCAGATCGGCATACTTTAGAACCTTATGATATGCATCAATGTCTCTTTTGTTCGTAACAGATGATTTAAAGTTAAGTGTGTTTGAAACTGTTGCATAACAAATAAGTCTGGCACTTAGTTTTGATATTTTTTTTGACATTTTATTTTTCTCATATTTCTCCCAAATGAGGGTTGTACACGCGCCAACTGGTTCGATGACAATCTTTCCTTTGGTAAGTTTTTTCCAGACTTTTTCGTAGCCAAAGTGATGGTCGTATAGTTCAATTATTCTTTCAGGAACTACAAATTTTGCCAGATGTTCTGGTTGGGATATATCAACAATCACAAAGTCAGCGTTTGGGTATTTAAATTTTGTTTCGTGAGGCAATTCCCAACTTCTTATTGTTGGAGTAACGCTTTTATTCAACTCTCCTGGAAGTATGCAGATACTGTTTTTCCCCAATTTTTGTAGCAGTTCATTGTAAGAAATTGCACATGCCAAAACATCAATGTCTGTGAATTTTTCACCTGCAGTAACAACAATCCTGCTCATAAATATTTTATTTTAATATACTGTCCGAAGGCGTTTTTAACACTATTTAAAAGTGATTGATATTGTGTGTAATCTTTTGGATCTATCCATATATAGTTACTGTGATCTTTGCTCAAAATCACCTTGTTATTTTTTGCAAAAACCTCAAAGAAAGTTCCTACGATTTGCCACTGTTGACCTTTTACTTTTGGTCTCCACTCGTCAACGAAGAATGGTCTACCTAAAGTTACAGATAGTCCGGTTTCTTCCCTGATTTCTCTTAGTAAACTTTTATCAAATCTTTGTCCCGGTTCAATTCTCCCACCAGGAACGTCAAATTTCCCCTCATTGGAACCCTCCCCATAATTACCGGACTCTTGTAGAAGTAGGATCTTTCCTTTGTAATAAACAAAAGCCTTAGTAGCAACGAAAAGCTTATCCACTTTGATCATGCGCAAATTGTAGCACAAAACGTATCAGAACCTATTTGATGACTTTATAGTGGAATTGCGTGACTTGAGTGGAGAGTTTTTTTGTATTTAGAAGTTTTAGATCGAGTTTGTTGTTTTTGTAAACAGTGTAAAGTGGAGTACCTTGTGTAAGAACTAATGGATGGACATTCAAATATATTTCGTCGATCAGTCCTGCTTCCAGAAAACTTGCATTAAGTCTTCCTCCTCCGCCAATGAGAACTTTTTTATGACCTTTTTCTTTTAGTAGTTTTAAAGTCTCCTTCGGAGACTTGTTGGTGACAATGATGTTATCTTTTTTTTCTACTAACTGGTCATTTGTTGTTAGAGCTACCACCTGGATCTTTTTGAAATGTTCTAACTCCCCCGCACTTTGCATCAATCCGTAAGTGACTCGACCTAGTACTAAGTTTCCAGTTTCGTTTGTAAGATTAATAAAGTCTTCCCAGCTTTCAATAGATGTCCAGGATATGTCATGATTCGGTCCAGCAATATATCCGTCGACACTAATTGCATTTTGCTGTATTACTTTCATCGTTGATATTATAACAAAATCCTACTTGTAATACCTATGGGATTGTGTTAAAAAATATCCAGCATGGCGAGAAAGAAAAAACCCGAAGTGAAGGCTCCTGAAAAAAAGACAGATGCCTCTCAAAAACTTCAGGCGATAAAGATCGCGATGGAGCAAATTGAAAAACAATATGGAAAAGGCTCAATTATGCGATTGGGAGAAAGAGGTAAGGACCTTAAGATCGATGTGATCCCGACTGGCTCGATAGCAGTGGACCTCGCCTTGGGTGTCGGTGGTCTTCCTCGAGGCAGGATTGTAGAGATCTATGGTCCTGAAGCATCAGGGAAAACGTCACTGACACTTTCCGTTGTAGCTGAAGCACAAAAGGCAGGAGGACAATGTGCCTTTGTTGACGCAGAACACGCACTGGACCCTGCTTGGGCGGAAAAGATCGGGATAAACTTGGATGATCTTCTTTTATCTCAACCTGATTCAGGGGAGCAGGCATTGGAAATTACTGAAACCTTAGTTCGATCGGGCGCATTGGATGTAATTGTTGTTGACTCAGTTGCAGCCCTTGTCCCCCGTGCCGAGCTGGAGGGAGAAATGGGGGATGCTGTAATGGGAATGCAAGCGAGGCTGATGAGTCAGGCTCTCAGAAAGCTTACGGGCGCGATCAGTAAAAGCAAAACCATTTTGATCTTTACCAACCAGATCCGTCAAAAGATCGGAGTGATGTTTGGCAATCCTGAGACTACTCCGGGAGGACTGGCACTTAAGTTTTATTCATCAGTTAGACTTGATATTAGAAGAATTGAAGTTTTGAAGGATGGGGACAATGTGATAGGATCGCGACACCGCGTACGAGTTGTTAAAAACAAGGTTGCACCGCCTCTGAAAACTGCAGAGCTGGATATTATGGGTGATGAAGGAATATCGAAAATGGGTGGGCTTATTGATGTTGCATCTGAACTTAAGATAATGGACAAAAAAGGAGCATTTTATTATTATGGTGACAAAGTATTAGCGCAAGGAAGAGAGGCGGCAAAGATGGAGCTTGCGTCTAACAATAAACTTGCAAAGGAAATCGAGAAAGAGATAAGAAACGTTCTTGCTGAAGGCAAAAAACTTCCAAAGGAAATTGGTGAAGCTGAGGATAAGTAACTTCAATTAGACTATCAATAATTCATAGTTTGTATGGGTAATGAACAATAACTTATTTATTGTGTTTCATCGCTTGATTATGTAATCAAACATTTTTACTTTCTTGTTCACCCAAGAAAGTAAACAAAGAAAGGTGCCCGGTGTTTTTCGAGTTGATATCTCTTCGCTCATGCTTTACAAAAAACGCGTTGCAAACACTTGCAATACTGTTTTTGTATTTTGGTTGTATTCGCTCATCGATATCAAAGCTCAAAACACAAGGGTATTGTTTTTTAGATTAAGTCAATGGAGATTGAATTTCTGACGGCATTTTAAGTATATTTCTACAGGATATTCTATTGATTTGGGTAAATGGTAGAATGTGTCTATGCCGGTGATCACGAAGATCGAGCCACAGAAAAATAAAAAGAGAGTTAACGTTCACCTCGATGGTGAGTTTTCCTTTGGACTGGATATTGAAACTTACATGAAATCGAGTCTCAAGGTTGGGCAGAACTTAGCTGATGAAGAAGTCAAGCAAATAGTCAAAAAATCTGAATTTAAAAGCGCTTTGGATAAACTACTTCACTACTCCACTCTCCGCCCAAGATCTGAAAAGGAAATAAATGACTGGCTGAAGAGAAAAAAAGTTGCAGAGAGTTTGCATAAAGAACTGTTCAATAAACTAAAGCACCTGAAACTATTGGATGATGAAAATTTTGCTAAATGGTGGGTTGGGCAAAGGTTGCAGTTTAAAAATCGATCTATCAGAGAACTAGCCAACGAGCTTTATAAAAAAGGAATAGACAAAAACATCATTGAAGAAGTTTTGAAAGACTCGGAAATTAGTGAGGAAAGCTCAGCTGGGAAACTATTGGAAAAAAGATCTTTTGCATGGAGAAAATACACAGGCTGGGAAAAAAGAAAGAAAATGAGTGATTATCTGGCTAGGAAAGGGTTTAGCTGGGATGTTATTAAGAAGGTGGTTAAGGAATAAGTTTGTTTTATTAACTTCTATAGAGTTATGCAATTTTTTTAGATATTTTGTTACTAAGTAATTTTCTATAAGATTCAAAGATAGTCCATTTCTTGCTTGTCCAAGAAATGGACGAAAGAAAGACAGCCTGTAATAATTTAATAGCTCCAAGCCTCACTTATATTATGTAAAAAACGCGTTGGAAACACTTCCAAGTGCTGTTTTTACTTTTTTATTGTATTCGTTCGTCTTGTCGAAATTAAATTCTTAACGGCAAGAATATTTTCATACGTTGATTAATTTTGCGATAAAAGTTAAAATATATACGGAGTTTAAGAAAAAGCATATGCGAAGGCTCACTAACATAGTTTCTTCGTTTATACAGGCCTGACTTAGTAGGTCTTTACGGCTTTTTTGTCTCCAATTAAAAAATTATGGTAAAAAACAAAAAAATTGAAGACGTTAGTGCAAGCGAGCTTAAGGCTTTGGTGAAGGAGCTACGGGAAGATCGAAAGGTTTTTGAAAAGCGTCAGCAAAAGCTCGAGGAGAGAGAAAAAGAACTCATAAAACTTTTAGAAAAGGCTTCAAATCTAACTGCGAAAGAGGCTAAAAAGTTGCTTCTTTCTGAACTTGAGAAAGAACTTAAAGAAGAAAAAGCTAAAAAGATAAGAGCCTACGAGGAAAGGGTAAAACAGGAATCTTCCGAAAGAGCCAGGCAGATATTGGTTGAGGCCATGCGACATGGAGCGACTGAATATGTTGCCGAATACACTCTTTCTTCAGTTAAAGTTCCCAGTGAGGATGTTAAGGGAAGGATAATCGGCAAGGAAGGCAGAAACATTCGCGCTTTTGAAAAGGCGACAAAGGTTGAGCTTGAGCTAGACGAAACTAACGAGATCAAGTTGTCCTCTTTTGATTCGATAAGAAGAGAGATTGCAAAAAGAGCTCTTGAAAAACTTATCAAAGACGCAAGGATACAGCCCTCTCGGATAGAGGAAGTTGTCGAACAGACTGAAAAAAATATGGATGAAGTTCTTTTAGAGGAAGGCAAAAAGATTGCAGAAGAGTGCGGTGTTTATAATCTTCCGACGGAAATAATCTCTCTGATCGGTCGTTACAAATTCAGGACCTCTTATGGGCAGAACTTGGGAATTCATACTATTGAGGAGACCAAGATGGGTCTATCAATCGCAAAAGAGATCGGTGCTGATGTTGATATTGTCAGGTTAGGTTGTTTATTGCACGACATCGGCAAGGTGGTTGAAGGAGAAGGAACACATATAGACTTGGGAGTGAGAGTTTTGAAAAAACATGGGTTACCAAAGGAAGTCGTGAATGCTGTTGCGGAACATCATGAGGATAAGCCTTTCTCTTCTGTCGAGTCAGTGATCGTGTGGACCGCTGATGCTATTTCAGGGTCCCGTCCAGGTGCCAGATATGAACCACATGAGGAATATGTTGACAGGATGGAGAAAATCGAAGAGATCGCCCAAGGATTCAAAGGTGTTGACACAGCTTATGCATTTCAAGCGGGCCGTGATGTCAGGGTCATTGTGAATCCGCAAGAGATCGATGATGACGGATTGACCGTTTTGGTCCATGATATTGCGCAAAAACTGGAAAAAGAAGCTGAATATGCAGGACAAGTAAAAGTTACTGCAATACGAGAAATAAGAGCTACTGATACTACTGCAGCGAAATAATCCATCTTGACATAAAATATTTTTTTTTGTTAATCTTCCTACTTAGGAAAAGATGAGGTGTTTTCGAATAACTGTAAATGTACATCAACAAGATGTGCAAAATAAAGATTAAAAGCCCTTCGGGGCTATTTTTTTTGACTGAAAGGGGGTGTTTATGGCAGAAAATATAAAATATGAAAAGATAGAAATAGAAGGTGGACCAACCTTTCTAAGGGTTATTAAAAATGGTCGTGATAGTTTGACTTCTGAGGACGATATAAACGCAGCATTGGGTAGAGAAAGCGGTCCTATTAGATATACATCAGCTGTATGGACATTTGGTGACAGACAAGCTACGATGCCTATCCAAAGCGATGATGGTAGAAGAACAAACGTTGGCAGCTTTATGGCGATGGGAGATCATTTAGAAGTACTTTATCCAGAAGGAAAAGATGGAGATGGTGAGAAAAGTGAGGGAGGGAAAATGGTAGTTATTAATAGATTACCTTATGGTTTTGAACCAAGAATAAATGGTAAGCAATGAGTCAAGAGAATGCGTTGCCACACTTAATTGATACAGTATAAGTTGGTTTTTCCCCAAAAGCTTGACAAAAAGTTAACATTAAGATATTCTTCCAAGCAGTATATGATCAAAAAGACCAAAAAGCAGCTGATCGAGCAGGTTGCCCGAAAAGCACACCTTCCGAAAAATGCCGCAGCAGAATGCATCGATAGTTTTTTGGATGAAGTTGGAAGGGTATTGTCCAAGGGTGTCGGCAGTAAAGTGGTTCTTTCCGGATTCGGGACCTTTAAGGTTAAAAGAATGGATGGAAAGACGGTAAAGATCCCAAATACAAATAAAGAAGTGAATATAAAATCCCACTTATCTCCCCGATTCACTCCCGGTAAAAAACTCAAAAGACAGGTTAAAAGGTAAGGTCTTCGGTTTATCAATCTTTGGTCTCAGCGGATGATATAATTGTGCTTGATGGTTGACGGAAAAACTTCTGGTGTTTACAACACCAATCAAAATGAAAGAACAGTAATTGTAAAGCAGCTGACAAAAAACTTTGAGGTTATTGAAAAGGAAAAAGGACTGACTGGGAGCATTCGTTCACTCTTCTCCCCTGCTAAAAAAACTGTCAAAGCTTTAAAAAATATTTCGTTCAATATTGCAAAAGGTGAACTCATTGGATTCATTGGCCCCAACGGGGCTGGAAAGACCACTGCTTTGAAAGTGCTCTCCGGTCTTTTATACCCGACTTCCGGATTTGTTCAGGTTATAAATTTTCAGCCATGGGAAAAAAAAAGAGAATACCTCAAAAAGATATCTATGGTTATGGGCCAAAAAACCCAGCTTTGGTGGGACCTTCCAGCGATAGATACTTTTGAGCTCAATCAGAAAATATACGAAATACCTGACACAGAATATGAGAAAAACCTAAAGGAGCTGATCGATCTATTGGAAGTGGGTAGTATCTTAAAAAGGCAGGTCAGGACACTATCTTTGGGGCAACGAATGAGATTAGAGCTGGTGGCAGCGCTTTTGCACAGACCGGAAGTTTTGTTTCTGGACGAGCCAACGATAGGTCTTGACGTTGTTGCACAGCAAAGGATGAGGGACTTCATTTACGAATACAACCGAAGACACAAAGCAACAATAATTCTTACTTCACATAATATGGATGATGTTGTAAATCTAACAAGAAGGGTAATTGTCATTGATAATGGGGAGATATTTTTTGATGGGCCATTAAGGAAATTGGTAACCGATTACGTTAAAGAGAAAACGATCACCGTTAATCTTTCAGGACAGACTGATATTAAGGATTTTGAAACTATTGGTCAGGTTAAAAAAGTTAAATTCCCAGAAGTTGTCTTAGTGGTTCCAAGAGAGACTGCTGCAGTTGCCTCAGCTGAGATCCTTCAAAGCTTTCCTGTGTCTGACCTGACTGTAGAGGAGGAGAAATTAGAATCGATCATTCAGCGAGTATTCAGAAGATCCGAATAAATACAATGGAGAAGTTTGTAAAAATCTTCAAAATATCGGCTCAAAAGGAATTGGCTTACAGATCGAATTTTATTATGTGGAGAATTAGGAATATTTTGCAGATATTTTTGATATTCTTCTTGTGGGACAGTGTGTTTTCGGAGCCGCAAAAAACTATTTTTTCCTATGACAGACCAAAGATATTGACCTATGTATTTAGCCTACTTTTTGTTAGAGCCATTGTTCTTACGAGCCAAGCCACTGAAATCTCAGGACAGGTTGCAAGAGGAGATATAAGCTCCCTGCTTCTAAAACCAGTAGGTTTTTTTAAGTATTGGCTCACTCGAGATGTTTCAAAAAAAATTATTAATGTATGTTTTGCTTTTTTCGAAGGACTGATCTTGTATCTGATCTTAAAACCTCAGATCTATATTCAGACTAATCCGATCTATTTACTGCTTTTCATGATCTCTTTGATCATGGCTTTTTTTATATTTTATTTTCTGGTTATGGCCAATAACTCTATCCCCTTCTGGGTTCCCGAGGCTGCTTGGGGAGTCAATTTTATTCTCATCTCAGTATTGGTTGAATTTTTGTCCGGAGCAGTTTTCCCTTTAAATGTATTGCCCGTTTATTTTCAAAACCTTCTTTCTTATACTCCTTTTCCATATCTAGTGTTTTTTCCGATACAGATATATCTGGGTAATTTTAGTTACATCTACGCAATAAAGGGGATAATTGTTTCCGGAGTTTGGCTTTTTCTGATATGTCTTTTGGTAAAGATACTCTGGGACAAGGGTTTGAGAACTTATCAAGCGCAAGGCAGTTAGTATGGATAAAAAAAGTTTAAATATTACAATTCCGGACTTTTTTCAAAAGCTGGACCTTTCTAGATTGTCTGTTTTGTTGAAAAGAAGTACTTCGAAGTTTGCTCAAAAAATTAAATATTTTATTTTTAATTTTTCTTTTATTGTTGCAAGATTTCGTTATTACTTTGAGTTGTGGATGAAAATGACAAGGAACTCATTTATGGTTTTGCTCGCTCAAAAAAGATTGTTCTTCCTGTTTTTGATAGGGAAGTTATTGAGGTTTATCCTCTTTGGGGTCTTTCTGATATTTTTGGTAAAAGGCAGCGGCAGTCTTGCGGGATACTCCGTGAATGAATCGATATTTTTCTTTCTTACTTATAATCTAATTGATGTAATATCCCAGTTTTTGTACCGGGAGGTCTATCGTTTCCGGCCGCTAGTTGTCTCGGGAGATCTTGATCTTATTATGACAAAGCCGTACAGTACTTTATTTAGGGTGCTTCTGGGGGGAGTCGATCTTATCGATTTTGTAACGATCCTGCCTCTTGTGGTTTTATTAATTTATTTTGGGAGCATGCTTGATCCAACGTTCATCGAATTGGTTTATTTTTTGATATTGACACTTAATGGCTTGGTCATAGCCACCGCATTCCATATCGCTGTTTTGTCTTTGGGGATAATCACTTATGAAACAGATCATGTCATTTGGATCTATAGGGATCTGACAAGTTTGGGAAGACTGCCTGTTGATATTTATAAACAACCCTTGAGGGCAATCATCACTTATCTTATTCCAGTGGGGTTAATGATGAGTTTTCCAGTAAGGTCGCTTTTGGGACTTATGCCATTTTGGGGTGTAGCCGGATCATTGGTTTTTGGATCATTGTTAATTATTTTGTCGATTAAGTTTTGGAACTTTAGTGTTCTGAGATATAGAAGTGCTGGTAGTTAGCTGATAGTTTAAAAATACGAATGAATAAACTTCTAGTCATATGCGGACCGACCGCAACAGGAAAGACTTCTCTTGCATTTGGGCTTGCAGAAAAGTGTGACGGGGAGTTGGTTTCTGCTGACTCCCGGCAGGTATATAAAGGCATGGATATAGGGACAGGTAAAGACTTGCCGGTTAATGCAAAATTCAAATATCAAAATACAAAATTAGGTGGCTACTATGAAATTGGTGAAGAGAGAGTATGGGGCTATGATCTTGTTGGGCCAACTGAATCTTTTAATGTTGCAGATTATATCAAAGCTAGCAGGGCGATCATTGAAAATATATGGGAAAGAGGTAAATTGCCGATTCTGGTGGGCGGGACGGGTTTGTATATTAAAGGTGTAGTCGATGGGATCGGCACTTCAGGTATTGGAAAAGATGATAAATTACGCAGAAAATTGTCTGGCAAATCTCCAAAAGAGCTTTACGATTTACTGACAAGGTTCGACCTTGTCAGGGCGAGATCGTTAAATGAATCTGACAGAAATAACCCAAGAAGGTTGATTCGCGCAATAGAGATTGCAAAAAGCAAATCAAAAAAGAAAGATAGGAACATGGCAGTCAGGATAAAGGCAGACACTTTATTCATTGGTTTGAAGGCTTCAAAAGAGACAATTGACAAAAGGATTGTAAAAAGAGTTAAAGAAAGACTTGAAGAAGGATTTTTGGATGAGGTGAAATCACTTGAAAAGGAGGGTGTTGATTGGAGCAATCCCTCAATGAGCGCGACTGGTTACAGGCATATAGAGGGATATTACAAGGGTGAAGAAACGAAGAGCGAGTTTATGCGGAATTGGAGAAAATCAGAAGTTCAGTATGCAAAACGTCAAATGACATGGTTTCGCAAGGAAAAAAGAATTCACTGGTTTGACATATCCAATAGAGATTATAGAAAGACAATAGAAAAATATGTCCAGGAATGGTATTTTAAGAGTAAGCATGTTAGCTAGAAAAATCGAGATCTCTCACCGTACTGTAATATTCACTGTGGTCTTTTTGATCACGTTATGGTTTTTGTATCTCATTCGGGATATCTTGCTTCAGTTTTTTATCTCGATTCTTCTAATGGCAATACTGAACCCCTTTGTCACAAAACTCGCTGAACACAAAATCCCAAGAGCCGTTTCAGTCCTTGTAGTTTATTTGTTTGTATTATTTATCGTTGTAGTTTCCGTGGCGGCTATAATTCCCTCTCTGGTTGAGCAGTCCACAATATTTGCAGGAAGGATACCAACACTGATTGATAAAGTCGGCGCTTTTGGGTCATTCGAAGAAAGAGTGATCAACGAGCTTATCTCTTGGATAGGTAGTCTTCCTGCAAGTATTGCAAAGTTAAGTTTGTCAGTTTTATCTAACGTGCTTAATGTCTTTTTAGTAATGGTTTTTACCTTTTATCTGTTGATGTCACGAGATCAGCTAAATGAGCAGCTTGGCAGATATTTCTCCAGCAATAGAAAAGAAAGTATAGAAAGGCTTTTGGATCTAATAGAAAAAAGACTTGGCCGATGGTTGAGAGGTGAGATCGCCTTGATGATCATGGTGGGCTCAACAACATATATTGGCCTTTTTATTTTAAATATCCCTTTTGCTTTGCCTTTGGCACTTATTGCAGGACTTTTGGAAGTAATTCCCAATCTTGGTCCTACACTCTCTGCGGTCCCAGCAGTTTTAATTGGATTAGGGATCTCCCCTCTGGTTGCGCTAGCTGTTGTTGCCTTATATTTTCTTATACAGCAGGTTGAGAACTACTATTTTGTACCAAGGATAATGCACAAAAGTATAGGTGTATCTCCAATCATCACATTGCTGGCCTTGGCGATAGGCTTTAGAGTTGCCGGAGTTGCGGGAGCGGTAATATCTGTACCTGTGGTGGCAATGATGCAGGTGTTGGCGGACGAATACCTTCTGGATAAAAACAAGATTGCATAATCCAAGCAGGCAGTTGAAATACTCCGGAGGATAGTAAGAATGTTTTCGAGAATCTTGTTATCTTTTATTAATATTAAAAACCCACTTATTAAGTGGGTTTTTAACTTCTCTGGAGGATAGTAAGCCAGATTCTGTTTCACGATGATAATCTGTCTCCCCGGTGAGATAGTTAAAAAACATCTCACGGGGCTTTGCTTAAAAGCAAAATGCCCTCATTTTTTGAACGTATTCGTTTGCACGAATTCAGAAAAGACACTTCA
>JAFGPD010000006.1 GCA_016926185.1 Candidatus Woesebacteria bacterium
CTTCACTTGTATCGCCGTTTGCAATTCAATCACTTGGAATAAAGCAAAACCTATTTATGTTGATATTGGAGATGATCTGAATATCGATCCTGATGATCTGGAGAAAAAAATAACAAAAAACAGCAAAGCAATTATTATGCAGCACACTTTTGGAATACCAGCAGAAGTTGAAAAGATAAAAACCATCGCGAAAAAAAAAGGACTTGTAATTATTGAGGACTGTGCCCACGCTCTTGGAGCAGCATATAAAAATAAACCATTAGGCACTTTTTCTAAAGTGTCATTTTTTAGTTTTGGAAGGGACAAAGCCCTTTCTTCGGTTTTTGGCGGGATGATCCTCACAAGGGACAAGTTACTATATGAAAAGCTAAAGAAATTAAGAGATAAGTTAGATCACCCAAGCAATTTCTGGATATTTCAGCAACTGATGCATCCTTTGCTGATGTCTTTTGTTAAGCCGACATACAACCTAGGTTTTGGAAAAATTACTTTAGGTAAAATGCTTCTTTTTATTTCGCAGAAAATGAAACTATTATCATTTCCCGTTTATGAAGATGAAAAAAAGGGTATAAGACCTGGTATATTTCCAGCCAAAATACCTGGTGCCTTGGCAATATTGGCAACTAATCAGCTGAAAAAGCTTGAAAGGTTTGTAGGTCACAGAAGAGAAATTGCGAAAGTATACAGGGATAAATTAAAAAGTACTGGTTTTAGAATTATAAAATTAAAGGAGGGAGAGTCGCTTTTAAGATTTCCGGTTCTCACTCCAGATGCTCAAAATATTCACGAGAGCATGAAGAGTGAGGGTATACTTTTGGGGAATTGGTATAATTGTCCAATAGTCCCTTGCGCTGATGAGAGTGTAACCCGTTATGTAAATGGCAGCTGTAAAAATACTGAAGATCTATCTTCTCAAATTTTAAACCTCCCAACCTATATCGGTATTACAAAAAAAGATGCTGAAGAAATTTCTGAACTAGTGAAAAAATGGGCAAAATAAAAGCAAGAATAATTGAAGATAAAAGTGAGTGGGAGAAGTTCATATTGGGTAGTGGTCCAAAGAGCTTTCTGCAATCTTGGGATTGGGGAGATGTTCAATCAAATTTAGGTAATGAGATATTTAGATACGGTTTTTATGAAAATAATAAATTAATTGGGGTAAGTCAATATATCGGACAGAATGCAAAAAGGGGAAGGCATTTAATAGTTCCCGGAGGTCCGATTATTGATTGGAGCAATACAATATTGGTTGAAAGATGGATTTCAACCTCGAAAGATATTTCAAAGAAAGGTGGTTATTGGTTTTTCAGGATAAGACCAGAGCTTCTTGATAATGCTCAAAATAGGACAAAACTTGAGAAACTCGGTTTTGTGAGTTCGCCAATGCATCTTCATAGCGAGAATACTTGGATTTTGAATATTCGTTCGGGTGAAGAAGAAATAATGTCTGGTATGAGAAAAAACACCAGATATATGGTACGCAAAGCCATAAAAAGTGATCTTAAAGCAGAAACCACCATCGATTTTGATAAAGTGGATATCTTGTATGATCTCCAAAAAAAGACGGCAAAAAGACATGGTTTTGTAGGTTTTTCTAAAGATCTATTTAAAGCTCAGATCGAGATCTTTGGAAGAGATGATCTTGCGAAACTATATCTTATAAAAAAAGAGAAAGAAGTGTTGGTAGCCGCAATAATCATATTTTATGGAGATTATGCATATTATCATCACAGTGCCTCATCTGAAAAAAGCCGTGATTATCCTGCAAGCTATCTTTTGCAGTGGCAAGTGATAAAGGATGCAAAAAAGAGAGGTCTTTCATATTACAACTTCTGGGGAATAGCACCCAAAGGCAGGGCAGATCACAGGTTTTCTGGTGTCACTACTTTCAAGAAAGGTTTTGGTGGGAAAAGGATAGACTGGCTTCATGCAATGGACTACCCGGTTGATAGTAGATATTGGTTGACCAATACTTTTGAGAAAATTAGAAAAAAGATACGTAATCTTTAGCAAAATTATTCCGACTGCTGAAGCTGGTGGTTATTGTTGTAATAAATTTTGCTATCTTTTTTCAGTTTAATTGATACATAATCAAAGGATTGGGGCTTTATTAAAACTATAGTAAAATACACAGGATGACAATACCAAGCTTTTTTTCACTGGCACTGGGTCTTCTAATATTTTCATTCATAATAACAGGTATTGCTTTGGTACCCTTCATCAATCTCTTATATCGACTCAAGCTTACCAGAAAAAGAGAAGCTCCCAAAAAAGGAAAAATTCCGCTTTTTGACAGACTTCATGACGTAAAAGCAGGGACACCCGTGGGGGGCGGGATACTTATAATATTGGTAGTATCTATATTATTTAGATTTTTATTCCCCTTTGCCTCTCATATGGGTGTATATATCAGGAGTTCGTTCAACTTCAGATATGAAATATGGGTGATATTTTTCACATTTTTAAGTTTTGGAGTATTAGGATTGTATGATGATGTGGTGAAAATATTCGGCAAGCCCCGTAAAGGAAGTATGGGAATGTGGTTTGGAGTTACAAGAAAGTTCAAGTTTATTCTCCAGTGGGTTCTCGGTTTGATAATTGGTGGAATGTTATATAGGCTGCTAGGTATAAGTATTCTATACATACCTATGATCAATATTACAATAGATCTGGGTTGGTTTTATATACCATTTTCCGCTTTTGTGATCGTGTCTTTTGCCAATGCTTTCAATATCACTGACGGTCTTGATGGACTTTCTACAGGGCTTTTGGTAATTTGTCTAATTGCGTTTGGAGCTATTGCTGCCGGTTCTTTGGATACCCCGCTTTCATCATTTATCGCACTCTGGATCGGTGCATTGATCGCCTTTTTATATTTCAATGTTTGGCCGGCAAGACTATTTTTGGGAGATGTCGGGACCATGTCTTTTGGTGCCATGCTTGCTGTGATCGGACTTTTGACCGGAAGCATAGTTGCTCTTGTGGTCATTGGCGGGATTTTTGTGGTCGAGATAATGTCCTCCTTGATACAGGTCTTCGGGTGGAAGATCTTAAAAAAACCTATTTTTCCACTTGCTCCTCTTCATCACTCTTTCTTAGCAAGAGGTTGGGAAGAGCCGAAAATAGTAATGCGGGCTTGGTTAGTTGGTTTAATGCTCGCTATCTTTGGTGTATGGCTTGCAACAATATAGAATGAGATAGTGCTGAACTTCATGAAAAGATCTAAAAGCAAAAAAAAGGTTTCATTCAAAAGCAGATTGTTTTATCTTACAATTCTTCTGACAATTTTAGGAATAGTGGCAGTGGCTGACGCATCTGCTCCAGTGGCAATAAGGGTTTATAACGATAAATATTTTCTTTTTAAACAGCAGATCACATGGGCGGTGATAGGAGTAGTATCTTTTTTTGTCGCTTCAATGACCCCCTTAAAATATATTAAAAAATATTCAGTTTTTGTTTTTGGAATATCAATATTGACATTAATATTGGTTGCTTTGCCGGGGTTTGGTTCAAGATTTTTGGGGGCAAGAAGATGGTTGATAATTGGACCCATTTCGATACAGCCTTCTGAGATAGTGAAACTGGGCCTTGCATTATATATAGCCAGATTGAGTGAATCAAAGGATGATCTCTTTGCATATTTAATTCCGGTTTTGTTAGTCTCTTTTTTGGTAATGCTTCAGCCTGATCTGGGTACGACGATAATAATAGTTGTTGTGGGTGCTGTCCAAATATTTTTGGCAGGTATCCCTTTCGTTTATATGATTATTTTTGGAGGATTGGGGGTATTGGCGGGATTTCTTTTGATAATTCTATCTGATTATAGACGCGAAAGGCTAACTACTTTTTTAGATCAAACTCAGGATCCTCTGGGGTCCGGTTATCATATAAGGCAAGTCCTTTTGGGTTTAGGTTCGGGAGGACTATTAGGAGTTGGGTTGGGGCAGTCAAAACAAAAATTCCTTTTTCTTCCAGAGGCAGCAACGGACTCGATATTTGCAGTTATTGCTGAAGAAGTGGGTTTTATAGGCGGTGTTTTTATAATCTTTTTGTTTTTTTTGTATATTTATTATGGTTTTAAGATATTGGTATCGGCTGACGATACATTCTCAAAGATACTTGCCGGAGGTATTATTGCCTGGATCGGGGGACAGGTTTTACTAAACATCGCATCAATGGTTGCCATTACTCCTCTTACAGGCATACCGCTTCCATTCTTTTCATATGGTGGCTCGTCTTTGGTCATGGTCTTAACTGCATCAGGAATATTGGTTAATATAGGAAAAGAGAATGAAAGATCTAAAAGATAAGAAAATTTTGCTTACAGGAGGGCATGCTGCAACTACAGCTCTTTCAGTGGTTATGGAGATACAAGATAGGTATGGGGAGAAATCCCCCAAAATATATTGGGTTGGACCAAAATATGCAATGGAAGGTTCCAAAGTACCAACTCTCGCTTCAATAATACTTCCAAAAAAGGGAGTTGAGTTTGTTCCAATAATCGCAGGACGTCTTTTAAGAAAATTCAATAAATGGACGATTATTTCCCTGATGAAATTTCCAATTGGTTTTATTCATGCTTTTTTGATAGTTATTACAAAGAGACCAGATTTGATATTATCCTTCGGCGGATATGCCGCCTTTCCTGTTGTTGTTTTAGGCTATTTGACGGGTGTTAAGGTAATAATTCACGATGAAACTTATCACTTTAATTCTACAAATCGTTTAAGCGCGATCTTTGCCAAAAAGATCTGTGTTTCTAGAAAGAGCAGCTGTAAATATTATGACAGCAGAAAGACTCAAATTATCGGCAACCCGATGCTTAAGTCTATCAGCAGTGTGGCAATAAAAGAAAAGCTGGGAAGAAACATTCATATTTATATCACCGGCGGATCTTCCGGATCACGATCGATAAATGATGCAATTGAGGAGATCTTGTATTTTCTTTTAAGCAAATACAAAGTTATTCATCAGACAGGCAGACTTGATCATAAGAAATTTATAAGTATTCAAAATAGTCTTCCGAAAGATCTTAAAAATAATTATCAAGTGTATGATTCAATATCACCTTTCAAGGTGCATAAGATCTTTGAAAGATCCGATATTATTATTTCCCGTGCAGGTGCAAACACAGTGTCAGAGATAATACTTACCAAAAGACCTGCGATCTTAATACCTCTAGCTATCGGTAAATGGAGTGAACAAGAATATAATGCTGATTATGCTAAGAATTTTGGTGTTGCTAAAGTGATACAACAGACAGAGCTATCGGGTATACGGCTAAAAAAGGAAATAATCTGTTTAGAAAAGGATTGGGATAATATTGTTGCCAAAATTAAAGATAAAGAAAGTCCTGATAAAGATGCGGATATAAGATTAGTTAATATAATAGAAAATTATATAAGTTGAGAACTCCGATAAAAATCATTTTAGGAACATTTTCTTTATTAGTTTTAATGGCATTATTCATTGTATACAGGCCTATCAAAATGAACTCGATCAGCTGCAGTGATCAATTTGGGGAATGTAATGCAAATCTAAATTCTGAACTGTCTATACTCCTGGGAAAAGATATTATTGATGCAAAAGCTGACATTGAAAAAATCTTAGAAGATAAGGTTTATATTAAAAGTTATTCAATTTACTATAATTTCCCAGACAGATTGGAAATAAATATCATTATCAGAAAACCGAAATACTCGATATTTAACAGAGAAAATTACATGATGATCGATAATGAGGGAACAATTTTGGAACTAAAAGACTCTTCAGCTTTGCCCACGATATTTCATGAGAACAGGTTTTTGAATGTCGGGGAACAAGTAACTTCAAATGAACTATTCTCTTTAGAACTTCTATATGATATTGAATCGATATATAAGATCCAAAAAGCAGTCTACAATAAAAATAAGTTAGACCTAACAATGATTGATGGACGTACGGTCATCCTTCCCGTAGAGGGGGACAAAAAAGTTCTGATCGGGTCATTGGTTCTGATTATTGACTCTTTAAACAACACCGAATTTAAGTCGGAAAATGTAGAAAATGTACAAATTATTGATTTGCGTTTTAAAAATCCAGTATTAAAATGATTATGGTATAGTACTTCTAGTTTAAGTAAAATACTAATAGGCTATTTATTTAATATGAGAATAAGTAGTGGATGGAAAAATCGAAAAATCCTGATAATATAACGATTAATATATGAGCAAATCAAAAATTGTTTCAGCACTGGAACTTGGTTCATCAAAAATTACTACATTAATTTCCCAGGTTAATGTAGATCCTGTAAGTTATGAAACTTCAGTGAACATTGTTGGTGTCTCTTCGGTCGAATCCAGCGGCATAAGAAAAGGTCAGATAGTGGATATTGAAGAGGCAGTAGAGGCAACGATAAGTTCTGTTGAGGCAGCTGAGCGTATGGCGGGTTACAACATGGACAGTGCGTATATTGGTGTTGGAGGCGGGCATGTAAGGTCCCAGAATTCCCATGGTGTTGTTGCTGTATCAAATCCTGATGGTGAGATCACCCCTGATGATGTGGATAGAGTGATTGAAGCGGCAAGTGCGATATCATTGCCTGCGTCTCGAGAGTTGATCCACGTTATGTCAAGAGAATTTATTGTTGACGGAGAGGCTGGGGTTAAAGATCCGGTAGGCATGAGCGGAATAAGGTTGGAAGTTGATACACACTTGGTTACTGCATCAAGCTCCGCTCTTAAAAATGTAAGGAAGGCTGTAAATGAGGTTGGGATAGATATTTTGGATTTCGTGTTCACAGGCTATGCTTCTTCCATTGCCACTCTTACAAAAACAGAAAAAGAACTCGGGTGTGTATTGATAGATATTGGTGGTGGAACGACTTCAATAGCAGTTTTTGTTGAGGGTTCGCTTTCATATTCTGCAGTTTTACCAGTAGGTTCCAGAAATGTTACCAACGATATTGCGATAGGATTAAGAGTATCCTTGGAAAATGCTGAAAAGATCAAACTAACTCTTTCAAGCGAAAAATATAAAAGCTATGACGATTATGACAGAAAGGATCTTTTTGATATGGCAAAAGCAGGGGTTAAAGATGATAAAAAGGTCACCATAAAGACCCTGGTTGACGGAATAATACGTCCTCGGATTAATGAGATATTTTCAATGGTAAGGATCCAGCTTGAAAAGGAAGATCTTATTAACAGGATACCTTCCGGTGCTATTGTTACCGGCGGAGGTGCAGAGGTGATTAGTCTTGTAGATGCTGCAAAAAGAACGTTGTCGCTCCCTGTTCGTGTCGGGAAACCTGGCGGAGTTGGCGGATTAATTGATGACATTATTACTCCATCTTATGCAACTCCGATAGGGTTGGTACTTTATGGTGCGCAAAATGATCAAGGTACCACTAACGCATCATTCGGGAAAAAACTTAAGATCCCAACTCAGGGGATAGCAGCAAAAATTATTGGTAAGTTTAAAGATCTTCTGCCTTAAGTATATTTACATACGAGTATAAATTGTACCCATATTTATATTTTTAAATATTTTGATATTTGCATTTTAAGTTAATTGTAGTTAGAATCTGCTCACAACTATGGCGTTAGTAAAACCTGATTCAGCTAGAATAGCAAAGATAAAGATAATTGGTGTAGGTGGTGGCGGTGGAAACGCAGTCTCTTCAATGGTTGAAAATGAAAAGATACAGGGTGTTGAGTTCATAGCAGTGAATACGGATGCGCAGGTTCTTTTGGACAACTCGGCTCCGACAAAACTCCAGATCGGAGAAAAGCTTACGAAGGGTCTCGGGGTTGGCGGGAATCCAGAAATTGGTGAACAAGCTGCCGAAGAATCACTGGAAAAGATAAAAGAGCTGATGATCGATTCAGACATGATATTTGTTACCGCAGGAATGGGAGGAGGGACAGGGACTGGCGCATCTCCTGTTATTGCACGATTGGCAAAAGAAGCAGGGGCTTTGACAGTGGGTATCGTAACCAAGCCTTTTTCTTTCGAAGGGCAAAGAAGGAATTCTGTTGCAGAAGAAGGCATAGAAAGACTCAGAGATGAAGTAGACACATTGATAGTCATCCCCAATCAGAGATTGATGGATGTCATTGATAGGAAAATGACACTGGTAGAAGCATTCAAAGTGGCTGATTCGGTTTTGTCACAGGCTGCCGGTGGGATATCGGACATAATCACAACTCCCGGCCTTATTAACGTAGACTTCGCTGACGTCAGGGCGATCATGGCCAATGCGGGAACTGCTCTTTTGGGTCTAGGAACTGGGGTAGGCGAGAATCGTGCTCAGATGGCAGCAAGAGCTGCTATAAGCTCACCGCTTCTGGACCTTTCAATAGATGGTGCTGCAGGGGTGCTTTTCAATATCACCGGAGGTAACGACATGACAATGTTTGAGGTTGATGAATCCGCAAGGATAATCAGCTCCTCCGTTGATCCCGATGCAAATATCATCTTTGGTGCCGTTGTAAGAGAGGAAATGAGCGATCAGATAAAGATCACTGTTATTGCAACAGGTTTTGATGAAACTAGGGCAAGATTGGCACAATTCAGCAAGCCTGCCCGTGAGGAAGCATTGCTTCAGGGTGTTGTTAGCGAAAAACCGGATATTGACAAAGGTGATGATGAGCAGTCCAAAGATGAGATCGAGGCGAATGAGGATTACGAAGATGATGATGAAGATCGTACTCCTCCGGAAGAACCGCAAGATGAAGATATCTTCGGGGAGAAGTTCGAGATACCAGCTTTCCTTCGAAAACCTTCCTAAAAATACTGAAAATAAATGAATAATGAAAATAGAAATAAGGTTCTTGAATTTAAGGGAGGAGAAATTCAGGATCTTAGACAAACTGGTGAATATTGGACTGTTCTAAGGAGTGTGATCGTTTTTGAGGATGGAAGTAAAAGATCTTGTGTTCTAGATAAATGGGGGCCTAGTATGGGACCTGATGACGAGTCGATTAAAAATGTTGCTGAAGAGGAAGTTAAAGCTAGAAATAAGGCAGGACAGAACGTAACCGGTTTTGCTGTCGAGACTTACACAGAAGAAGCTGCACAAGAAGAAGGTCTTATCGATGTAGAATGGATAAGACATAAAAATCATATTTAAAGTATTATTTAGATAGCTGCAAACCAGTGTTTTACACATTTCCATGAATATATAGTAAAATTCCTTTTGTATGGGGAAAAACAAAAAAATGGAAAATATAAAAACTTCTTTTAAACCGGTTGATTCCATGGTTAATTTCCCTGAAATGGAAGAAAAACTTTTGAAAAAGTGGTATGAAGAAGGAATAGTTGATAAGTATCTTAAAAAAAATGACAGATCAAAAAAATATTTCTCATTTCTGGATGGTCCGATAACCGCTAATAATCCCATGGGAGTACATCATGCATGGGGAAGAACGTACAAAGACCTCTGGCAGCGCTATCACAATATGAAAGGCTACAAGCAGCGTTTCCAAAACGGTTTCGACTGCCAGGGCTTGTGGGTTGAGGTGGAAGTTGAAAAGGAGCTCGGGTTTAAAAGCAAAAAAGATATTGAAGATTATGGTGTCGCGAAATTTGTACAAAAGTGCAAAGAAAGGGTTGAAAAATATGCCAAGGTTCAAAGCGATCAAAGCAAACGTCTTGGATACTTCATGGATTGGGACCACTCATACTTTACGATGAGTGATGACAATAACTACATGATCTGGCACTTTTTGAAAATCTGTCACGAAAATGGCTGGCTTTACAAAGGATTCGACTCAGTTCCATGGTGTCCCAGATGCGAAACTGCAATAAGCCAGCACGAAATGCTCACAGAAGACTACAAAGATGTAACACACGATTCCGTCTATATGGCATTTCCGATAAAGGATAAAGATAATGAGTTCTTGCTGGTTTGGACGACTACTCCTTGGACGATCCCGGCAAATATCGCAATTGCCGTTGATGCTAATTTGGATTATTGTCTTGTTGAAAAAGACGGTAAAAATTATTGGGTTGCAAAGCAAGCTATTAAGCGGATCTTGGGGGATAAGCTTAAAACGATAAAGAAAGTTAAAGGCTCTGAACTGGAGGGGCTTGGTTATGAATCGGTATTTGATGGTCTTCCGGCAGTCCAGTCTGTCATTAAAAGTCATCCGGATAAAATTCATAAAGTTGTGCTCACTGATGACCGAATTTTGCCGATTAACACAGAGGAAGGGACTGGAATGGTGCATACTGCAGTGTCTGCTGGCAGTGAAGATTATAAGTTAGGACAAAAATTAGGGCTGCCAATGATCCCGGTGATCGATGACAAGGCAAATTACCTTAAAGGTATGGGAAATTTCAGCGCTAAGAATGCAAAAGATGACCCTTGGCTTATCCTGGGTTATATGAAAGAGAGGAACAAAAGAAAGGGAGAACATTGGATCTATAAATTTGAGAAATATAAACACAGGTATCCGGCTTGTTGGAGGTGTAAAACCGAGCTTGTCTGGAAAGTAACGGATGAATGGTATATTTCAATGGATACTCCGTCGCGAGAAAAAGAGATCCTTAGCCATGCTCAGGCCTTCGGCTCTGAGACTCAGGCTCGAAGAGATGACAAAGTCGATTCAAAAACCATACAGCCTTTGTCAAATAAAAAGTCAAAAATTAAAAATATGACGTTGAGAGAGAGGATGGTGGATGTTGCCAAAAGGATAGAGTGGATACCGGAGTTCGGTTTGAAAAGAGAACTGGACTGGCTTAAGAATATGCACGATTGGCTTATCAGCAAAAAGAATCGCTATTGGGGATTATCGCTTCCAATATGGGAATGCAGTAAGTGCGGGAATTTCACAGTGATTGGCAGCAAAGAGGAGTTAAAGGAAAAAGCTGCCGAAGGCTGGAGAGAATTTGACGGAAAAAGTCCTCATAAACCCCAGATCGACAAAGTTAAGGTCAAATGTAGTAAGTGCGGTGAACTTATGGAAAGGATAGAGCCTGTGGGTAATCCCTGGCTTGATGCTGGTATTGTTGCTTATTCAACTGTCAAGGAAAAAAATCAAGGTAAGCCTTTATATAATACGAAAAAAAGTGAGTGGAAGAAGTGGATTCCGGCTGACTATATCACCGAAAGTTTCCCGGGACAGTTCAAGAATTGGTTCTATTCTCTTATTGCAATGAGCACTGTCCTTGAGAATGTGCCCCCGACCAAAAGAGTATTGGGTTTTGGGACGCTTTTAGCAGAAGATGGCAGGCCGATGCATAAATCTTGGGGAAACGCTATCGAGTTCAACGAAGGAGCAAGTAAGATCGGTGTTGATGTTATGCGATGGATGTACGCGAATCAGATATATGAACAAAATCTCTTGTTTGGTTATAAAATTGCCGATCAGACAAGAAGAAGATTCCATTTGACACTTTGGAATATATATAGATTTTTCGTGACCTATGCGAATTCTGATAACTGGAAATATGACAAAAATAAAAAGCAACCAGATCTTGAAGTTCTAGACTCTTGGATATTGGTAAGGCTTCTGGAGTGTACTCAAAATGTTGAAGCATCTTTGGAAAAGTTTGATGCAAAAAGTGCAGCCGAAAATATTGAAAGTTTTGTGAGCGATCTTTCATTGTGGTATATAAGAAGGTCTCGTGACCGGGTTGGTCCTAACGCAGTTGATAGTAGCAGCAAAGAAAGTTTTTACTACACAACATATATGGTCTTAACCAGACTGTCACTTATCCTTATGCCATTTACTCCATTTATTGCAGATGAGATCTATACCAATCTTACAGGAGAGGAGTCTGTTCATGTCGCTGATTGGCCTAAGAAGAAGGAAAATAAATTTCTGGAAGATATTAAAAAAGAAAACAAAAACATGATCCCTAAGATGCAGCTTGTAAGAGATGTCGTTGAGCTGGGCCATTCTCAAAGAAAGGAAAAGAACGTTCCCGTCAGACAGCCTCTTTCTGAAATAATAATAACTTGCAATAAAAGCAAACTATCCAAAGATTTTGACAAGCTCATTGAAGATGAGCTTAATATCAAAAAGGTCTTTTGGAATAAGGGCAAAAAGGGAGATCAAATAAAAGTAAAAATTAACTTTAAACTTGATCAGTTACTGAAAGATGAAGGAAAAGCAAGAGAGCTGGTCAGAAAGATACAGATAGAAAGAAAGAACTTAAAAATGAGATTGAATGATCTGGTGGATGTAAAAAATGATTGGATACCTGTATCTAAGGAGCTATTGGATTATGTTAAAAGCCGTGCGTTGGTCAACAAACTTGAAAAAGGTGACTTCAGTGTAAAGTTAGCCAAAAACTAATGAAGAGATTTTTCGATCTGTTAAGTAAGGATTACTTTATCGTAATACCTGTGGTATTACTGATAGTCATTTCAGTTTTTACCCTTCGTTCACTTGCTCCGGAGATTTTCCCGTCTTATTTGCTATTTATTTTGGCTGGTTTGGTTCTTTTTATCTTTTCTTCAGCTTTGGATTTCGAAATTTACTACGCATTCAGTAAACACTTTTATATACTTTCGATCTTTTTTTTGGCACTGCCTTTGATAATCGGACAAGTGACAAGAGGGTCTATCAGATGGATCAATCTTGGGGATCTGACAATCCAGCCCTCGGAAATTATCAGACCATTTCTGATTTTGTACGTAGCTAGGTTTCTGACTCAGGAAAATATCGACTTAAAAAGACTTTTTAAACTATTATTCACAATGGCCTTGCCTCTTTTTATGATCTTGGTACAGCCTTCTCTCGGTGTTACTGTACTAACATTTTTTGGATTCTTGGGGGCAATGCTGGCAACAAGTATTGAAAAAAAATATTTTGCATTAGGTGCTGTGATTTTTATTGCGATAATGCCAATTGTATGGCATATATTAGAGCCTTACCAAAGAGAAAGAGTGACTAGCTTTATTAATCCTGAGGCAGATCCATATGGGTCTGGGTACAACAGTATTCAGTCGATGATATCTGTAGGGTCAGGAGGATTATTGGGGCGTGGTTTGGGTTTGGGAGTACAGACACAGCTTAAATTCCTTCCGGAAAAACATTCAGATTTTGTCTTTGCTGCGATATCTGAGGAAATGGGATTTGTTGGTGCGTGTTTTATTTTATTTTTGTATTATCTGATTTTTGCCTATATTGTCAGGTCGATCAATAATTCGAGAAGTTATGTTGCGAGAGTTTTTGGAACAGGTCTTTTTATGACGTACTTTGTGCAGGTCGTAATTCATATAGGGATGAATATGGGAATGTTTCCGATAACTGGGGTTCCTCTACCGTTAGTTTCGGCGGGTGGTTCTTCGTTCATTTCAACTATGTTAGGTTTAGGTCTTTTGGTGAGTGCGAATAAAAGGTCTTAAACCATGATCTCTTATACTAATACTGAATAGGACGCGATACATTCCGGAATGAACGTGATCTGGAATGAGCAACGAAACAAACAGAATTAGATTTCTAACATCACATTTCA
>JAFGPD010000028.1 GCA_016926185.1 Candidatus Woesebacteria bacterium
AAGTATGAAGTTAAATACCTTGATCTTGTAGTTTCATTGCTCATTTTCTGGAATGTCTCCATTCCGAAATGTATCGCAAGTTATTCATTACTCAAAATTCAAAAATGATATTTTGACCAAATTAATATAAAACACTACAATTAACCTGTAAAATATATACAATGAGCGAAGAAGAGAAAATATTGGAAAGAAGAGTTGCGAAAGTGCTTCCGAGCAAAAAGGGATTGCTTGAGCTGATGAGCAAAAAAAAGCTAAAGGTCTACCAGGGCTTTGACCCAACAGCCACACAGTTGCATCTTGGTCACACTGTGGGTTTCAGAAAGCTAATGGACTTTGCTGATGCTGGTCATGAAGTGATATTCCTTTTCGGAACAGGCACTGTATTGGTCGGAGATCCGTCAGAGCGTGAAACAGGAAGAAAGCTCATTACACAAAAAGAAATTGACGAGAACATAAAAACCTGGAAAGATCAGGCATCTACTATAGTTGATTTCAGCAAAGTGAAGATCCAAAAAAATGGTGATTGGCTGAACGACCTTAAACTGAAAGATCTTGTTAGTATCGCCAGCAATGTAAGTGCTGTTCAGCTTTTCAAAAGAGAAATGTTCCAAAGACGCATCAAAAAAGGTGACACCGTCTGGTATCACGAAACGATGTATCCGCTTTTGCAGGGATATGATTCTGTTGCTATGGATGTAGATCTTGAGATCGGGGGGACCGATCAGGAGTTTAATATGCTAATCGGCAGAGAATTGCAAAAAAAGATGAATAATCGCGAAAAGTACGTTTTGGAAACACCAATGATACCTGGAACGGATGGAAGAACCATGTCAAAAACCTCCGGTAATACTATACCTTTGACCGATGCTCCAAATGACATGTATGCAAAGATAATGTCTGTCAATGACGATCTTATCATCACTTATATGGAACTGTTAACCGACATCCCCAGTGAAAATGTACATCAATATAAAACCCAACTTAAAAATGGTGACATTGAACATATACAGCTAAAGAAGATCCTTGCACATACCATCGTCAGTGACATCAAAGGCCAAAATGAAGCAGATAATGCACAAGGATATTTTGAAAAGACTTTTCAAAGGGGTGAACCTGAGTACAAAAAAAACTGGAAATACAAAGAAGATACGACATTGGTTGATATATCAGCAGACTTCATGGATAGCAGGTCCCAGGCAAAACGAGTAATTGCACAGGGAGGTGTGTCAATAAATGGAAAGGTTGAAAAAGACCCCACAAAAAGGGTCAATATCGATGATAAGGTAAAGATCGGATCTCATAACTTTATAAAAGTTGTAAAATAATGATATGACAAAAAAGAAAAAGGAGAAAATATTCAAAGTGATAATAATATTCGCAACTTTTGGCATGCTCCTTTCGGCGCTTCTTCCATTTCTTTACGCTTTCAGATAATTGTTAGTGTTAAAATATTCTTGGTATGCAACTCATCGATAATGTAAAAAAACTTCCCTTTGTTGGAAGCTCATATGAAACGAGGCTTCAAAAACTTGATATTTATACTATTGATGATCTTATAAATCACATTCCCTCAAGATATGTTGATTTTTCCAACGTTGTAGATATCAAAGATACAAAGCTCGGGGATGTGGTGACAGTAAAAGGAGAAATTGTCTTTCTTAAAAATCAATATACCCACTCCGGTAAAAGAATGCAGCTGGCAAGTGTAAAAGACAAAACAGGGGAGCTAAAGATATTCTGGTTCAATCAGCCATTTCTTCTAAAAACTTTATATCCCGGCACCAAGGTCTCACTCTCCGGTAAGGTCAGTGATTTTGGAGGTCAATTAGCCCTCGTTTCACCCGAATATGAAAAGTTTGAAAAGAAGGAAAGTCTTCATACCGGTGCGCTAATTCCTGTATATCCGGAAACAAAAGGTGTTACTTCAAAATGGCTGCGCTCAAAGATCAAATACGCATTAGAAAACACTAAAGGGGATATTGATGAATTTTTACCCAGATCCCTGATCGAAAAAGAGTCGTTGGTCCATATCAAAAGAGCATACACTGACATTCACTTTCCTAAAGATATTGATACTGCTGAAAAATCAAGAAAGAGACTGGCTTTCAATGAATTTTTGTTTCTTCATCTTTCAACCATTTACAAAAAGATCGAATGGAAAAAAAGACATGTGATCTACAAAATGAATGTAGACCGAAGAAATGTTGAGAATAATTTTATTAAAAAGCTGCCTTTCACATTGACTGATTCTCAAAAAAGATCAATTGAAGAAATACTAAAAGACTTGGGTAAAAATGTTCCCATGAACAGGCTTCTGGAAGGGGATGTCGGATCAGGTAAAACTGTCGTTGCTGCTGCTGGTGCTTTCGCAACTTTTCTTAACGGCTACCAAACAGCAATAATGGCACCTACACAGATCCTCGCCGAACAGCACTACAAAACATTGAAAATGCTTTTTAAGGAGCATAAAGTAAGGGTTAAGTTGATCACAGCTGCCGGAGTGAAAGCAGACGAAGGAGTTCCTGACATAATTGTTGGAACTCATTCATTGATCCACAAAACCGTAAATTTCAGAAATGTAGCATATGTGGTTATTGATGAGCAGCACAGGTTTGGTGTGGAGCAAAGGGCACATTTAACAAAAAAGGTCGGAGAAAAACTTAAAAATCCCCACTCTCTCACAATGACAGCAACCCCAATTCCCAGAACAATTGCTCTTACATTATATGGCGATCTTGATCTTTCCATCCTTGACGAGCTGCCAAAAGGACGAAAGCCAATAAAAACTATCATTGTATCCAAGAAAAAAAGAGAAGATGCCTATGGCTGGATCAAAAAAATGATAAAGGAGGAGTGTGCTCAAGTATTTGTGATTTGTCCTCTTATAGATGAGTCAGAAAGAGAAGGTATGGAACAAGTAAAAGCTGCAACCGAAGAATATGAAAGACTTAAAAATATCTTTGACAAATTCGATCTCGGCCTTCTGCATGGAAAGCAAAAAGCTGAAGAAAAAAATAAAATTATTTCTGACTTCCGTAAGAAAAAATATGACATCTTAGTGTCAACACCTGTTATTGAGGTGGGTATCGATATCCCGAATGCGACAATCATGGTAATAGAAACAGCAGAAAGATTTGGACTGGCACAACTTCACCAGCTGCGGGGAAGGGTCGGGAGGGGGGAGAGTAAATCCTATTGTCTTTTATTCTCGGAAAGATCCACAGGAAAAAGCAGAAAAAGACTTGAAGCGCTCAGCAAGACTAATTCCGGTTTTAAACTTGCAGAACTTGATCTTCAGATACGCGGACCCGGAGAGGTCTTTGGAATAAAGCAGCATGGTTTCACCAATTTCAAAGCTGCCAACTGGTCAGACACAAAACTTTTGAAAACTACCAAAGACATTGCTCTTGATGTTATTGAAAAACCAAAAAAATTTAAGAGTCTTTACAAATACTTGGAGAAAAAACGTCAGATCGCAAATTAGGCTAATTACCTTTTTTTGAATATGAAATTGCATGTGAGCTAAACTTGCGATAAAATACCAAAAGATATGCCAGTACCAAAGAAAAGACATCCTAAAGGTAGGACAAGAAGGAGGCGGGGAGGTCATAAAAAGATAAAACTTCCAAACCTGGTTGTGTGTAAGAGCTGTAAAAAGCTCAAAGAGCCTCACGTAGCTTGTCCATATTGTGGTAATTACAAATAAACTACACTCTAGACACCTAATACTTGTCACTTGTCACTTGTCGCTTATATACTTTAATTTATGAAAAAGAAAAAAGACCCACGACACCTAAAACGCATCAAGGATATGAAAGTACTTTTTGCACAAAGCTTCACCAAACAAGATGAGCTGTCCGAAAAAGTGAAGCAGATCAATGATAATTTGAATGAAATTGACGATCTTATAGAAAAATCTGCACCAGCCTGGCCACTGGAAAAACTAAATAAGATAGACTTGGCAATTTTAAGACTTGCGGTTTACGAGTTGAAAAATGCTAAGACACCGCCTAAAGTAATTATTGACGAAGCCGTTGAACTTGCAAAAGAATATGGTAGCGAAAACTCAGGAAGTTTTGTGAACGGAGTGCTCGGTGATCTTTATAAAAAAGAGGTTATTGATGAATAATATGGATATTAGCAATGAAATAAATGAAAAGGTCTTAGATCTGCTTGCGGAGCAGATCGGAGTTGAAAAAGAAGACATACTGCCAGAATATACTTTCAGTGACGACTTGCATATGAGTCCGGCAAACTTTACCGAATTCATTGAATCTTTAAACAAGATCCAAATAGATGCATCAAAAATAGATATGACAGAAGTAGAGACTATCGAGGATTTTTTGGAACAACTTGAAGCAATTCAACCAATCGAATAAAAATATGAAAAACAGCATTAAAGACCTTTTTAAAGATCAAAGCAACTATACTCTTGCGATCACCCACAGATCCTCGCTGAATGAGAATTCCGCAATCAGCCAATCCAACGAAAGACTGGAGTTTTTAGGTGACGCGATCTTGGAATTTGTCATTTCAAAACATCTGTACAATAAATATCCGAATAAGGAAGAGGGGTTTTTAACAGCTATGAGGGCGAATTTGGTGAACACGATCAATCTGGCTAAGGTCGCAAACGAGCTTGAACTGGGAAAACATCTACTTTTATCCAAAGGTGAAGAAGAAAGCGGCGGAAGGGAAAATCAGTCACTTCTTGCCAATACTGTAGAGGCATTGATCGGAGCTTTATACATTGATAGCGGACTCGATGCTGCTGAAAAATTCATCGTTAAAAATATATATAAAAATCTTCAAGAAATAGAAAATCTTCCGCTAAAGGATGCGAAAAGCAGACTGCAAGAGTACGTGCAATCTGAAGGTGTTCAGGCACCTGTTTATAAGGTCACTAAAGAGATAGGGCCGGATCATAACAAGACTTTTTTTGTGGACGTATTAATTAACAATAAATTCGTTGCAAATGGAAAGGGCAAAAATAAAAGTATCGCCCAACAGGACGCTGCCGAAAAAGCATTAGAATTGATAAAAGAAAATAAGTACGAATTTTAGCTTAATTATTTGAAACTCTTGTTAATTAGAAACTAAAAAGGTAAAATTACCCAGTCAAACAGTAAAAATGATAAAAGTAAGACTTTCAAGACAAGGAAAGAAAAATTCACCTTTTTACAAGATCGTGGCTATTGAGGGACATCGTAAAAGGGACGGAAAGTATTTGGAGACTTTAGGTTACTACAAACCATCCAAAGATGAGCTTGAAATTGATAAAGAAAAACTTCAAAAGTGGATCAAAAATGGAGCACAAGTATCTGATGCTGTTAAAAATCTGATCAAAGATAAATGAAAGAACTTCTGGAACATATAATTTCATCCCTGATCGATGAAAAATACTACGAAATTGAAGAGAATGTAGACGGAGATAACATAAGGTTCATCTTAAAAGTTGATCAGGAATTCATTGGTATGATAATCGGTAAGGGGGGTAAAACAGTCAAGTCCATAAGAAATATCCTAAGAATAAAAGCTGTACTTGAAAATAAAGGAGTGTTTTTGGAAGTGGTCGAAAAAGAGGAAAAGAAAGACACTACAGAGTGATATTTTGCAGCTTTGAATGATCCTACTCCATTCTTGAAGAATTTCCATATCTTGCCTATTCCAGAAACGGACTTTCTCTTAAGCTGTCTTGTTGTGGCTCTAAAACGTCAAAATCGGGTCTCAAAAGGTTTTTGATATCTACCAATATTTCCAGTTCTTTAACACTCAGACTTGTTATTGGTTCATTTATTGCTGGGATTTTTTTTGGAAGTTCTGCCCAATAGGTGCTTAATTCAATATCTGCAGTATATTTACCACCCTCTCTGGATATTTCCATTGATCTTTTTTTGACTATTGGAGCTTGTTTATCAAGGGAGTCTGCAAAAACAACCAGATCTCTTAGACTACCCTTCAATTCCAATTCTATCGTGACATTGAATAGATTTTTATTTGATGCATTGGCTCTAGCTTGAACTTTTGTGAGTGTCAAGTCATTTTCATAGATCGACTGTCTTAATGACGAAACGCTCCATACAGCAGGATTTTTATCAGGTACTGCGATCAAAGAAGCATTTGAATATTCCAGTAAACCTTCTTGAATATTTCTCAAAATATTGAGTTTTGTATTGAGCATGTCCTCCTTATCATTGATATTTTGCAACTTGGTCATCTGTTTGTTTATCTGGCTAAAACCCGTGTTTATTGTAAATATTAAAAAACCAAAAGCAATTACAATAAACATAAGCGGTTTTAATATTACTCTTATGTTTGGGTCGATTTTATATATTAAGTCCATAAGTTCATTTTTTCATAAGTGCAATATTGGTTGCAAAACCTTGTCTTGGTGAAAAATTCATCGATAGTACGGTTATATCAGAAAACTCTTGTGAGTCTTTAAGCATACTTATAAACTGGAATGTATCCAAGGTGCTTTCACTGCTTACTTGCATCTCTATTGACTTTTCGCCGACAGTTACATTACCTATTATTATTTTTGATTCTGAATTATCCAAAACGAATTCAAATACACCCAAACCTTCGTTCACATCCTTTATTTCTGATATTTGCTGTACCTTGCTTAATCTATCTTGCACCAATATCAAACGCTGCTCTGTTTCCTCTAGTGCCTTGATCTGCCTTTCTAGTGAAATTTTTCTCTCTTCAGCTTCACCAACACGGGTTTTATACATATAAAACAATCCGATAGATGTTGACATGGCTATTATGACAATTACAAAGAGGATCGCATATATCTTTTTTAAAAGCTCAGCCGTCCTAACCGAAGAGGATTTCACTCTAAAAGAATCTGGAAGAAGGTTGATTTTTGTCATGTTATTCTTCCCTTAAAGAAAGTCCGACGGCAATAGAATATAAAGGAGCATATCCTGATAAAGATTTTGCAGCTTCAGGTGATATCTTTAACTTTGAGAATGGATTACCTACTACCACCTCCATTCCCAAGAGGTTGGTCAGTGTTGAAGCAGCCTCCGGCATCATTGATGTCCCTCCTGCCAGGATCACCGATTTCGGTGATTCTGACTTCTCATCATTTATGTAAAAGTGTATGGCTTTTTTCATCTCATCTGAAACCATTCTAAACACTGTGTCAAGAGAGGTTTTGACCTTCCCTTCAAGTTTTTGTGCAGAAAGACCGTAAGTTTTTTTATACTCTTCAGCCTGCTGCAGCTCTATTCCCAACCCTTGTGAAACCGATCTTGTAAAAGCATCTCCAGCCGTAGGAATAGATCTTGAAAAAGTGAGCATGGCATTTTTTGATATGGCAATATCAGTTGATCTGGCCCCAAAATCTACTATCATGACAGTCTGGTTCTCGGGAGCAAGCGCTCTTACCAGTGACATCAGCTCCGGCTCAATAGCAGTCAATTTCAATCCTGACATCTCAATTATCTTTGCATACCTTCCTACTAACTCTTTTGATGCAGCAACCAGAAGAACATAAGTTTGGGGAGGACTGGTATCTTCTCTTTTTTCGATGACCTGATGCTGAAGTATCGCCTCGTTTATTGGTATCGGTATATATTGCTCAGCCTCCCATTTTACCGCAGAAGCAATTTCAGAATCTGTAAGAAGAGGGAATTTAACGACACGGCTGAAAACCTGCGATTCGGGCAGTGATAATACAGTATCCTTTGATGAGACCTTCGCCTCTTTAACCAGCTTTTTTATAACCCCTGAGATCTCTGAGAGTTCTTTGCCCTCTTTTGCAACCTCGGGTGACAGACCTTTATAGGATACAATACCGGATGCTTTGAGCTTGAAAGAATTTCCGTCTTTTTCGGTCTCGACTAATTTTATTGATTTGTTGCCAATATCTATACCAACAGACATATTTAATTATTTTTCCAAACCATCATTACTAAAAACTGCCACGCTCAAAAAATCCAATGGTTCCGCGAAACTTTTGAATGCTTCAACCTTCCTTTGTGTTTGTCCTGTGCTTCCTGTAGAGCCATATTCAAATCCTTGAGGTGTATTCGCATCTGATGGTATCTGTATAGCTACTTCCTCCGGAGAATCATTATATAGCATCCTGATTTTTGCCATGATAAGACAGCCCGGTGTATTCAGACAATCTTGATGAATAATTGAAAGCGGTTTAGCTCTCAAGTGTATAGTATCAACTCCAAATACGTATTCTGCTTCTCCAATCTCACATCTAGAACCAGCTGTTGTTTTGACAGCAACAACACTAGGTGGTCCGGGGGGGCCCTCCACGCCAGTAAAACCATTGGTTCCTCTCCTCGTGCTGTTAGGATCAAAACCAACAGTAGCAATTTTAACATTCGAAAAGTCTCCTAAGTGTCCTGCTTGCATCCAATACGGTGTACCTCCTGTATAGTCATAATAAAATGTTAGCTGCACTGCAGGATATTCTCCTTCGTTTGCATAATCATCTTCAAGTCCCCAACACAACTTATCAAAGTGATTTACATGAGCACATTTTCCCGTATCACAGGTGAATTTGTGATCATTATCGGGATCATGATCAATAAACCAAATGATGGCTTCTTCTCCGTTTTCTAGTTTTTCCGGATATCTGTAATTACCCCCTTCTATAGCTTTAGGTTCTGGAATAACTCTAGCTTCAACACCATCTCCGTAGGGGTAGGTTTTTTCAATTGATACTGGTGGAGGATTTAATAATGCCTCTTCTATTCCCGCCTCGGCAGCCGAAAAGGCTCTGGATGAATCTTTCTCGACTTCAGAAACTGAAATATCTGTGACAGAGCGGCTTACAGAAGACATGACTACAGTCAGAGCAACAGCCATAACAAGAAGGACTATCAAAAGCGCCTGTCCTGACTGGACAATATTTTTGTTTTTGGAAATATTTTTAATTTTTATCATAGGCAGGCCTCTATAATAGATATTATCAATCCAGCCAGATACGGTCAATCGTTAATACAATTGGACTAATAATTTCTAAGTTTTATTCGAATAGATTCACTATAATCTGTGGTCAAGGCATTTTCACCGGCAGCAGATTGTGCGTCCGTAGCTGTAATCAATACATCTACTACATCAGGTGCTGTGCTGCAATCAAAAATTCCGCTACATTCAATATCAACACTATCATTGGTCAAAAAACCGTTGGGGTTAGAAGACTGGATCTGACCGATACCATTGCCATCAACAACGCATTCAAAAGTTTCTCCACTGGACCCATCAGAATTCGTATAAGTAAGTAGTATATCGGAGTCGCAAGTCACTTCTTCAGCATTTCTGATCTGTCTTTCCATTACTCCCATCGCATAATTCACATTTTCCCTGACAACAACACTATTCTCACTTTTCCCGGAACTTCTCAGGGTTGTAGTTACTACGCCGGTGACCACAAGCCCCAAGATTGAGAAAACCATAACCACAACAAGGATCTCTACTAACGTATATCCCTTTTCATTATTTATTCTTTTATTCATATTACTTTCTCCAATTAGTCAAAGTCGAAGATACTGTAACAAATTTTTCACCCTGCGTGGTATCCCAACTTACTGTAACAGCAATATCTACAGTATCCGGATCCCTAGTTGTAAGAGTGACATCCCTTTTTAAATTTGTTCCACTAATAATTTCTGTGTCATTGCAAGCACCTTCATTCCATACAGGAGATTGTGGAGGGGTGTCATTAAAACAATATGTATGGTCAGACCTCTGGGTAACGAAATCAGCCCAAATTGGTGTACTATCCCTCTCGTTCCTGATAAATTCCACCGCTTCCTGTGCAAACCTATTGGCTGCAGAAGTATCAGTCGAAGTTGAAGTATTTCTCACAGATATTGTGGAAAGCGACATCAATCCTATTAGAATAATTGCCGTGATTGAAACAGCGACCAAAAGCTCAAACATCGATTGACCGTTTACGTTTGATCTCATAAATTTCTAAAATATTTCTCCGGCATCATTGATCGTAATAGTGCTTGTTTCCGTTGTGGTACTGCTTGAAATTGTGATCGTCAAAGACCCCGAAACACCTCCAGCAACCGGATAAAACTCTACAGAACCTGTATTTGGGCTTAAGGTGTAAGTATTCAAAGTAATTGCTTTCACTGACGAGCTGTTGGGAGCACCATCATCACAGTTAACAGTCACTTCATAGCTATTCTCCGATGTCACACTGAACTCAACACTTTGCAGTTCTCCTGTACAAGGCTTGAAACTTGCCTGTGCATATTCCTGCGCCTGTCTCAGATCACCTATTATCTGATTTTTTACTGCATCAAGGGATTTTGATCTCTGAACACCGCGGAAATTAGCAATTCCGATAGTAAAAAGAATAGCCATTATAGAAATTGCAACCAGAATTTCTATCAGTGTGAAGGCTTTAAAGTATTGTTTTTTTTTAGGCAGATGTTCATGCATTTATGGATTTGTTACTCGATAATTACCATAAGAACCACTACAGCTTTGTGTTGTTGTAGGAGGCTCCTCAAGTACAGTACATAGTTCATAAGTAAAATTCGAAGTGCTGTTATATCGGTAATCATTAGTTGTTTGTGGATCCGCAGGAACATCATTTAGATAAGTTCTAGTGCCACCCGCTGGACACGAGTCTCCATTGAAATCAGTACCATCTGTATTTGTGAAACTGGAACCAAAAGTGTCTTCAAAATCATTTCCAGAAGCTTGTGGATAAAACCCGCAATCTGATTTGTAAAGTTCCAGTGCTGAACGGATCGCTTCTAGATCACCCTTTCTTTGACCGTCTCTTGCTGAAGCCCTTGCTCCCTGCATTGCAAATATCGATATGCCTGAAAGCACGGCTACAACAGCCATTACAATCATCAGCTCTATCAGCGTATAGCCTTTATCAAAACTATCTTTCATATCTTTTGTATTTTCATTATAACAAAATTTCAATTACAACAACCAGTCGGTTTTATTTGACACACAAACCCTTCATTAATTGGTTTATAAACATTTAACTTAAGGAAGCGGACATGTAGAATTAGTTCCCGGATCACTTTCAATTTCGCCGACCAAACCATTAGAGCAGATGATATAATATTTTGTCGCTCCTCCAACACCTTCCAGCTCAGAGTAGATAAAATATTCCGAACCTCCATTTACCGCATAGTATTGATAACTGGTGCCTTGGGGGTCCACTGGACATTCAGCATTTTGAAACCCGCTCGTGCAGATTTGGTCTAGATCATCGTTTGCGGAAGGATACGTTCCATCATTGGCAACATAATATACCTCTAGAGCGTTAGCGTAATTTTTAATATCACTCATTCTTTGTGTATCCCGGGCTTTGATTTGCGCACTGGGAAAATAATTCATACCGACAGCTGCCATAATTCCGATAACAGCTATCACCAATGTCAACTCAATTATCGTGAAAGCATGCACTGCACTTAGTTTCATACGTTCTTCTTTACTCATTTTTTAATTTATAAAGGACAAGCTGAGCTGCCTGTTGGGCCGGTGGAAATGTTCCCCGAGCTTCCACTGGAGCACACAACAAACCACTGCGCCGAACCGGCATTTCTTGCTTCCAGTGCTGTGTAAATGACAAATCGCCGTCCATCACTTGAGTAACTGTATATTGCGCTTCCGCCACTTGGATCGTTAGGACAAATGGGCAAATTCAAGGTGGCTGGACACAATGTTGATATATCTATACCAGAACCAATAGGATAAGATCCATTATTTGCATTTGCATATACCTCAAGCGCTGCCTGATACTGCTTGATGTCACTAATCCTTTGTGAATCTCTTGCATGTTTTCTGGCATTGGGGTAAGAAGATACCACTATTGTGACTAAAACTCCCAAAACCGCCATAACCAAAGTGAGCTCAACAAGTGTAAAACCTTTTTTTATCTTTTTCACGCTTACTTATTTATAACATTTTTATCAGTCTACTTACCAGTAATTTTAATTTCTTAAAGAACTTTCGTACTTCTCTATACTTACATCAAGTGGTGTTTTTCCATAACCAATTCCAAAATTGCAAACAGACACACCGCAATCAAGATCCCTTAATTCGATCTCCTTTTTATACTCATCTTCAGAATCCTTTCCTTCCAAGTGTGCATAAAGCTGAAATCTCGTGAAGTTTGAAATATACTTATATGAGAATCCATCCATGATAGAAGGATCACCCGGAAGTCTATCCGAATAAGCAGGATATTCCGGTTCAGTAACGTCTCTCAAGCCATCGTTACCCCATTCACAACCTCTAAATTGTTTAAAATATGCCTTTATATCTGTATTGCCGTTCACGTCCTTTGGAACAACTAGATCTTTAATATCTCCATCAAAACACGCAACTATCTCGCCATCTTCGTTTGATGGGGGAAAATATCCAAAGTCCCTATGATATGAAAGAAGGGCTTTTTCAATTTCTCCAAGATCGGCTTTTCTTTGCGCATCTCTTGCACGGCGCAATGCCAATCTAAAATTATAACTTGATATCAGAAAAAGGAACATCAAAACTCCCGCGACTATTTTAATTTCACTTTTTGTAAAGAATTTCATATTCCAGACTTTTCTAAATTCAAAAGGGTAAATTCATCATATTATACAAGCGTGGTCCAAAGAGTATTACCAAAACGAAAGCTGTAGCCAAGTATGGCCCAAAGGGTATTTTTTTGCCAAATTTCGCTTTCTTAAAGGAAATAAGTATCAAACCAACCATTGCACCCAAAATAAAGGACAGAAATAACCAAACTGCAGTTAAACGAAAACCGAGGATAAAACCGCCGAACAAGGAAAACTTCACATCCCCCAAACCCATCCCTTTGCCATTAGTTACCAGATGAAGCATGAGAATGAAAAGTGCAGCACAAAATCCAGATAATAAAAACTTGAATAATCCATCAGAAAAGTATATTGAATAAAAAAAATAAAAAATTAAAAACCCTTTAAAAATTAACGTATCAGGAATTATCATCTCTTCGACATCAATAACAAATACTGAAATTAAGATAAGCACAAGAATGAATATTAACAGCAATCCAGCAATTCCACCATTTTGTACCCATCGACAAAACAGGTCGGCTCCACAATTGCTACCGTAAATATTTACGACACTCATATACTTTGAATAAACTGCAGCAAAGATCGTTCCTGTAGATATTTCCAGAAGGGGATAGCGTATAGATATCTTACTTTTGCATTTTCTGCATTTGCCCTTAAGTAAGACGTAAGAAAGCACAGGAATATTGTCATACCAAGAAATACCTTTTTTACACTTTGGACAATATGACCTCCCTTTCAACACTGTGTCGCCATTTGTCAGCCTGTATGTATAAGCAGAAATGAACGATCCAAAAACGGCTCCAAAGATAAAAATTAATATGTAAGTTAAAAACATCCTAATTTAGTATACTAATAAAAGCTTAAAATAATAAATTAAATATCTTAAATTATTAGTTATGAAGTATATCAATAGACTTTTTAAATATTATCAGCTTGTAGATTACTTTTTGCTCTTTCAGATAATATTCTTATACATATTCTTACTTATTTTTTACGAAGAGGGAAGTTTTAACAAAACTATCACTACCTATGGTTCATTTATATCAATAATTTTACTTCAGCTTATCAGAAAAGTAACACCAGATATCTCAAAAGTGTTTTTGAAAATGCTCATTGTGTTTATTACAGGCTTTACATTGTCAACAATTTTTTCAAGGATCACCGAACTTAGTTTGTTCACATATCTTTTTTATTTAAGCAATGTAATAGCTTTTTTGGTTGGATCATCGATCTCTAAAATACATAAAAACAATACTGTTATTTACTCATCTTTAATATATTTGATTTCATTTATCGTATCCTTTGCGTTTTTTGTCAAAGAAGCTTTGATCAGAGATCTCTTTTCGCTTCACACCGCTTTTATCGGACCGTTTTATTGGCACAACCAAATGGCTGGATTTTTACTTTTCTTTGTGCCTTCAGTCTTTTTAGTTATCCCCAGAATAAAAAATAAGATTTTGAAGATATACATTATTATGTCAGGAATTCTTTTAAGTATTTTTCTAATTCTAACCATGTCTAGAGGTGGGTGGTTGATATATTTTCTTACATTAATCTATTTACTTTTCGAGTTTAGAAAATCTTCTATTGAAAAAAAGCGATTATTATCTATAATAACTGCAACCTTTCTGATATTTATTTCATTTCTGTTTTTAAATATTCCCAAATTCCAGACCAAGTCAGTTCAACTTGCTAGAGATATTTTTAGTACACAAAAAACTACTTCAGGAAACTTAAGAGTTTCTACTTACAATTCCTCTCTTGAAATGTTTTATGATCATCCGCTATACGGTGTCGGGCCGGGAGTTTTTGGGGAAGCGATGTATTATTATCAAAATAAGCCTTGGCTGTGGGCCAAATATGCTCACAATCATTATCTTCAAATCCTCGCAGAAGGAGGAATAATAACATTTATTGGTTTCGTTTACATTATTTTTATTGTCTTTTATTACTATTTTAAAAAAGGGGGATCGTTGAGAATGACCAATAAAGCTGGAAGCTCAAATAAAGTAGTTTTGTATGCAATTTTTCTGGGGATTGTTTCTTCGATTTCTCATAACATTATCGATGTTGACTGGAACTATCCGGTTCTTAGTTTTCTTTTTTGGTTTTTCCTAGGGATCTTTTTATCAAACCTTATATCCAAAAAGGATAATAATCTAGCAAGACTTGAAAAACATAAAAAGTATATTTATCTCTTTCTATGTCTATTTCTTGGACTCTCTTTGTATCTTAGTTTTTATGAAAGACAAATTGAGGCTTCAAATATCTCTTTTTTGAACAATGATTACGAGCTTTCAAAAAACTATCTAGAAAAATCAATAAAAATCATTCCTTTCTCTTATAGGGGTTATTTAAAATTAGGTTATGCAAATAAAAATATTGAAAATAATGAAGGTGCATTAAGTAGTTTTAAAAAGGCAGCAAACTTAAACCAATTTAATGCAGACCCAGTCTTTCAAAAATATTTTATTCAGTCAAAAACTGACCAACTATCTCAAGAGAAGAAAGAAAAGAGCATTACATCAATTATAGATCTGAATCCTTACGCACAACCATTCTACTACACAGAAGCATATCGAGTATTTTTGAATTCCACAGAAAAGCAAAAATCTTTTGATATTATCAAGTCTGGAGCAGAAGAAGGATTTTCCATTAACCAATCATTTGAAGATTTTAGGTATATTTATAAAGATCAAGAAGAGTTTTTAGGCAATCTTTTCGATCTACACATGACTTATGCACTTTTATTGAAAGCACGTGGAGAGACTGATAAATCTGAAGTTGCTATCAAAAATGCCATACAAATCTATGAAAATAATAAAGATTTTCAAAACATGCTAAACTTTCTTGATGATATCGATTTACAAGAGAATTAAAAGAAACAAGAAAACTAAAACTATAACTAACAAATATCTAAAAACTGGAAATGTCTAAGGATTACTTATATATCTTCTACCACATGCCAAAATGTGCGGGTGGCACCTTCACATATCACATCCAAAAAAATTTAAGATCGGATGAATATTTAAGCTTATATCCAGACCAGTTTGTGCATAATCCTTACAAATACGATACAAGTATTGATATAAGAGAACTTGCACAAAAAAAAGCAAAATCACTCAGCAAGAACAAAAGAAGTAGAATTAAAATTATTTTTGGCCACTCGGTACCCTATGGCATACATAACTACTTTGATAAAAAGCCTTATTACTTCACAACATTAAGAAATCCCACAGAAAGAGTCATTTCCTTGTATAACTTTTGGTGCACAATTATTTTCCATAGGCAAGATTTCCAACTACTCCAAAAGCCAATAAACCGTAAACTTCTAGAAAAAGGTATCCCGCCAGACATAGAATGCTGGCTAGAATCTTTTATGTCCCAGAAAGTAACAACTCCGTCAAATTCAATGGCATCATTTCTTAGAAGATATAAATATCTAGAAAATAAGATTGATGATAATTCTCTTAATAAACTTGTGAGTAAATTCGATTTTATTGGATTAATAGAAAATAACAATGAGGACTTATTATATATGTACTATAAATTAAAATTTTGTAAATTTTTTAAAAATCAAAATATATCGGAAACCTTCTTTTTGCCCGATCTTGCCAATAAAATGTATATTGCTAATTTAAAAAAGATAATTAATAGTAACTACGAGGCAGATTTAGCCATTTATAAAAAGGCTAGAAAAAGAAATTCAATACTCAGATCAAATAAGGAATACCACAATAAAATTAAAATACTTAAAAAAATAACTAATTTCCCCCAACCCTTAAGTGAACTCACAGCAAGAATCATATATGCACTCAATTCTGGCTAAAGGTTATCGATGCATAAGTTCAATTAGTATGTTTAGAAACATTCAAGAAGATACTTTTTACATTTTTACAGGTATGCTTTAGCTATTTATGATCAAGATAATATTTTTTCCAAGAGACAATAGAACCAGGTTTCTAGGATGCGGAATCAGATATTTATTAGATAGCAACCTATGAGAGAGTTTATCGAGATCAGATCAGATCCCAGCAGCTATTTCAACTTGGTAAAAGAAATGGTTATAGCAGATTTTAAACTTCGATACCAGAACTCTTTTCTTGGTATATTATGGTCTCTGCTGCAACCAATGATGCTTTTTGGTGTTTTGCTTTTCGTATTTTCAGTGTTTGCAAGATTTCAAATTGAAAACTATGCATATCATTTACTAATCGGTGTTGTGTTATGGAATTTCTTTTCAGAGGCGACAACATCTTCGATAAATAGTCTAATACAAAAATCTCGATTAATTAAAAAAATCTATTTCCCCAGGTCGGCAATAATCATATCATCTACAACAAACTCATTCATCAACTTACTGTTTGGAATAGTTACACTTCTATTTTTTATGGCTTTTTCAGAAATTAATCTTGACACAACACTTTTTTTATTATTGCTCTACATAATAGAGTTATTTTTCATAACACTAGGAACATCTTTCGCTGTTTCATCCCTAAGCGCAAAATATCGAGATATTTCCTATATTTGGCCAGTACTCCTGAGACTAGGTTTCTGGCTTACTCCCATAGCTTATTCTGTGAGCATGATACCAGAAAAGTATCATTTTTTTATTTTCCTCAATCCAATAACCAGAGTGATTCACTATTCCCGTGACGCACTTTTATTAAGCAAGGTGTCCAACCTCGACGGACTATTGGCCTTATTTATCACAACAATAATAATTGTGGTTGTCGGCTTTTCAATATTCAGCAGTAGATCATTACAATTCCCCGAAGAATTATGAATAATAACCTAGCAATTGAAATAAAAAATCTTAGTAAAGAGTTTGTATTACCACATCATCGCAGAAAGACGTTAAAAGAAACGATTGTAAATAAATTCCATAAAAAGAATATCAATAAAATTTCAGCAATCGACAATCTATCAATCGATATAAAAACTGGTGAATTTTTGGGGATCATTGGTCCTAATGGTGCAGGAAAGTCAACTTTGTTAAAAATCATTTCGGGTATTTACCTGCCCTCTTCGGGAACGGTAGTAGTAAATGGTTCATTGGCATCATTTATCGAACTACGAGTCGGCTTCCAAAAAGACCTTACAGCAAAAGACAACATTTTCTTATATGGAGCACTGCTAGGCCTTACAAGAAATGAGGTAAAAAATAGCTACGATAAGATTATAAATTTTGCCGAACTTCAAAGATTTATGGATCAAAAATATAAATACTTCTCTTCAGGTATGCAGCTAAGGTTAGGTTTTGCTATTACTTCCCATGTAAACAAAGATATATTACTGGTAGATGAGGCTTTATCCGTAGGCGACGAGTCATTTCAAAAAAAATGTCTTGTGAAAATGCACAATTTACATAAGAAGGGTAAAACAATTATTCTGGTTAGTCACAATCTTAACATGATTGAAAAAAACTGCACAAGAGCTATCTATATGAAGGAGGGCACATTGGAATCCGTTGGGAAACCCAAAAAAGTTATTGCAAAATATTTACGTTCAGATAATACATTGTGACAAAAAAACCACTATATATTTTTTATCACATGCCAAAATGTGCCGGAACAACAATAGCCTATCATATTGAAAAAAATTACAGCAAAATTGAGAGAATTTACTTATATGCGGATAGCGTAACAAACACACCTTACGACATTGCCTCCGGAAACTATGACGAAAATAAACTTCCAATAGAAGTATTAAATAAAAAGGTTGAAAACCGCATTAAAAATATGAATAAGGATAAAAGATCGAAAATAAAAATTCTATACGGCCACCATGCTTTTTATGGAATTCACGAATTTTTTGATAGACAACCGTATTATTTCACATTCCTCAGAGATCCTCTAGAACGGACAGTTTCGATGTACAATTATTGGTGCAAGTCGTATTTCTTCTTCAATAACTACGAAGATACAAAAAAGGGTAACGTATTGAAGATTCTACAATATGGAGTGCCTCCAAGAATTGAAGAGTGGATCAATGAAATCTACGTAGGCAATAAAAACCACTACCCAAGGGGGAGTATGGCAAATTTATTAATAAAATCAAATTACATCGATGCGTCATCTAAATCCGATATCGCCTCCAATCTGAATAAATTTGAATTTATTGGTCTTGTTAAATCTTTTCAAGAGGATTCCTTTTATCTGTACCAAAATATGGGTTTTAATAAGTTCTGTGATAATCAGAACATTTCGTATAATTACTTTAATAAAAAATATATGCCAAGAAAAAATTGGAAAACTCTCAAAAAGAAAATAGTAGCACTAAATAGGGAAGATTATTCTCTTTATTATAAAGCCCTCAAATTAAATGAAAAATATAAAAAGGTAAATAATAACTTTTATCCAGATGTAAATAAACTCCTATATAGAAGAAGAGTGTTCACACCCTTCTCCAGGAGAGTTCCTATCATAAAAAAATTCATTACAGACTTTTTAAATTAAATATAATATGTTGCTTGTCTTACAAAGAAACATCTACAGAAGAATTAAAAAGACTTTTCCCCAATATTCAACACAGCTTGCATCCCTTGCTGCAAAATATGTTAATATTCGTGCAAATATTCTCTATCCATTTAAAGCTAAGAGATATACTGAGAGACTAGAAAATATTGTTAAAAAAAGTAATACAAAAGTGATTTTCCTTTACCCGTCACCAGTTGAGTGGAACTTTGAGTTATTCCAAAGACCACATCACTTTGCGTTAAATCTTGCAAAACAGAATTATCTATTCTTTTTTGTGCTTCCATTCATAGATTACAAATCTAACCACGGCTTCAGAAAAATAAAACCCAACTTGTACACTGTAAGTCTGGAGGCTATTAATTGCTTCAAAAAATATCAGGTTGATCATCTTTTAATCAGCCCTAAAATTGATATGAAACTATTGGTGAATAAACTGAAACATAAACACCTGCTTTACGATTACATGGATGACCTGTCTGTTTGGGAGTGGGGGACAAGTGAACACGGAGTCTCATCGGACAACTTTATGAAAACTAATGCAGATAAAATTATTGTAAGTGCCGACAGACTTTTCGATGATGTTATCGACCATAAAAATAAAGTGGTTTTGTGTAAAAATGGTGTCGATTTTGACCACTTCCATTCATTTAGCATAAAACCTCCTAAAAATGACGCCATTTTTTTCAAATCTCTGAAAGGTCCAAACATAGGATATTATGGAGCATTGGCAAACTGGATAGACTTTAAATTGATCAGGTTCATCGCCAAAAATAATAAAAACTACAATATTATATTAATCGGTCTAGATGCAGATAATTTTATCGAGAAAGAAAAATTAAATAACTTTCATAATATATATTTCCTTGGACCTAAAAAATATTCTTTATTACCTTGGTACTTAAGCCAGTTTGATGTTGCAATTATTCCTTTCAAAAATGGCGATATCAGTGATTCAACATCTCCATTGAAACTTTTTGAATATATGGCAGGAGGAAAACCTGTCGTTACTACCAACATGAAAGAGTGCAAAAAATATGATGAAGTCCTAGTTTCACGAACATACGAAGATTTTAATCTAAATCTAAAAAAAGCTTTAAAAATTAAAACTGATAAAAATTTTATAAAAAGACTCAAAAATACTGCTATTCATAATAGCTGGAAAGATCGTATAAAAACACTAATCAATTCACTTGAATGATACTATGCTGAAAGTGGCAGTAATAATTGGAACAAGACCAGATGTAATAAAACTTACTCCGGTAATCAATGAGCTGAAAAAAAGGAATAACGTCACTACAAAAATCATTTCTACATCCCAACACACTGATCTTTTAGAACCATTTTTAGACATATTTAAAATTACTCCAGACTATGATCTAAAAATTATGAAAAAAAACCAAACCCTTATCGACACGTCTTCAAGAATCATTAAAAAACTAGGTATTTTGTTTTTTGATCTAAAACCCGATATTGTTCTTGTTCAGGGTGATACTAACACAGCGGTATCTGCAGGTCTGGCAGCTTATTATAATCGGATAGATATAGGACACATTGAAGCGGGATTGCGAACTTTTGATAAATATAATCCCTTTCCTGAGGAGATGAACAGAAAGCTTTTGGGGTCGTTGGCAGATATTCACTTCGCGCCCACCAAATTGTGTAAAAAAAATCTTATTAGCGAAGGCGTCCTTCCAAAATATATCCACATTACAGGAAATACTGTGGTTGATTCATTACTTGAAACTCTCAATAAGAACGTTCAAGAACCCCATATTTTAAAACACATCAAAGGAAAAATCATTCTTGTTACTTGCCATCGCAGAGAATCATTCGGAAAGGGATTAAGAAATATCAGTAAAGCACTGCATATCATATCAAGAAATTACAATGATATTAATATTGTCTTACCGCTTCATCCAAACCCAAATGTCCAAAAAGTATTTCAAAATCTAAACGGTGCTACTAACATTCACCTAGTAAACCCGCTTGATTATTTATCTTTTGTTAAATTAATGGAAAAATCTTATCTCATACTCACAGATTCAGGCGGAATTCAAGAAGAAACACCTTCTTTGGACATACCAGTACTTGTGCTTAGAGAAACTACTGAAAGACCAGAAGGAATAGAAGCGGGTTGTTCAATGTTAGTCGGAACAGATACAACAAATATTGTTAACAAAACCACCAAGTTATTAAATGATCAAAAAAAATATAATGAGATGGCAAAAGCGAAAAATCCCTATGGAGATGGAAAGGCTGCAAAAAGGATAGTAGATAAAATTATCATAAGATATAAATGAAAATTTTAGTAATATCACCAAATCCTCCTAACAATTTCCATAGAATTAGGCTAACTCACATAGTAAAAGCCCTTAAAAATGATCACGAAATAGATATTGTCTGCCAGTCAACACCCAATGACAGATGTTTCAAAAAAACCTATAAAGCAAAAATATTTAATAAAGACCTGTGGAAATGTTATAAAGATGTTGCTGTTAATATTTTTAATCCAATACCACTTGAGGCTTCCTTCTGCATTGATAACGATCTCAAAATCCATATTAGAAAAATCCAAAAAGATTATGACATCATAATCGTTAAGCGTCTGAGAACAATGGTTTTAATGCCGGAAAAAGTTGGCACCCCCGTAATAATTGACTCTACAGATGCTATGAGTATGTACTACAAAAAAGCACTATCCTCAGTGCCAGTTTGGAAAAAACCGTTATTTTTAGAGGAATATATTAAATACCGGAATTATGAGAAAAAAATATCAAAAAATTTTAAGAATTGGGTTGTATGCTCTGAGGAAGATAAAAAGTACTTAAACAATATACTTATGCCAAACGCAAAAATAAACGTAGTACCAAACGTAGTAGACACAAGCTATTACCAATCCTCAAAATTACCTGATAAAAACACTATTTTATTTTCTGGCCTTATGGACAAACACGTTAACGGATCGGCAATATATTATTTTTTAGAAGAAATCTTTCCAAATATCTTACAAAATATACCTGATGTAAAACTTTATATCGTTGGACCAAAACCATCAAAAAGTCTATTAAATAAAACCAGTAGGAATATAATAGTTACTGGAAAAGTAAAGGACATAAGAAAATATATTGAGAAAGCAAGTCTAGTGGTTGTGCCAACAATTGTTGGTTCAGGAACGCGTAATAAAATTTTACAAGCATGGTCGCAAAGTCGTGCTATTGTTAGTACAAGCATCGGTGCTTCTGGTTTAGAATTTATTAAAGATAAAAATATCCTTATTGAAGATGATCCAAAATTGTTTGCTAAACATGTAAATTCTATATTAACGAACAAAAAAATCTCCAAAGTATTAGGACAGGAGGGTAGAAAATGGGTCAAAAAACACTATTCTGTAAACATCATGAGAAAAAAGTATAATCAAGTAATTAATAATTTAGTAAACAATGATCTCAAAAAAAAACAAAAAGATAATACCTCTTCTGATAATTGACGGCTTAAGCTTATCAGTATCTTTTTTAGTCGCATATTATCTGAGAAACATTGGTCCGTTCAGATTATTTCTTGATCAAGTACAGCCACTATCGACCTATTTAAAAAGCCTGCCTTTTGCAATAGTACTTTTGTTCCTAACTTTTTCGATATTTTCTTTATATAAGGATTTCGAGAGGGCAAACATGTTCAATGAACTATTTTTATCAATAAAAGCCCAAATTGTGTGGATACTTTTAATAATGTCAGCTTCATACCTTTCTAAATATGACTACTCAAGAGTTATTGTCGTTCTTACATTTTTTATTAACCTATTCGTGCTATCTACACTGAGATTTATATATAAATATTTTGAGATCAAGAAATTTAATCAGGGGAGGGGACTACAAAATATCTTAATAATTGGTGCGGGAAGGCCGGGGAGAGACGTTGCAAGGAGAATTAAAGATTTAAGAAAAGCTGGGTATAAATTGGTAGGATTCGTTGACGACAATGCAAAAAATAGAAAAAACTTTCCAGTAGTTGGAAAATTAAAGGATCTTGGTCAAATAATAAAAAAATATAAAGTTGATGAAGTTTATTTTACCGATGCGAGAATGTCCTACGAAGATATTTTATCAATATCATCAAGATATTTTGGTAAAAATCTATCTTTTAAAATCGCTACAAACCTTTTTGCACTAATCGCAAATAATGAAAATATCGACAGCCTCGAAGACATTCCGTCTCTTGATCTTTGGAGATCATCTGAAAACTTTATTTACAATATCATTAAAAGACTTTTGGACATATTTATTAGCACCTTATTATTGTTTATCACACTGCCTTTATGGATCGTTATAAGGATATTAATAACTATCGAGGATGGTTTGCCGGCAATAATTAAAGTGAAAAGAGTGGGATATAAGGGTCAAACTTTTTTGATGTACAAATTCAGGACAATGAAAAAGACAACTAACAGAAATGCTAAATCCCCAAGAAGTGAAAATGATAATAGAATAACTAAAATGGGACGAGTATTAAGAAAAACAAGTCTTGATGAACTACCTCAACTTCTAAACATAATCTTGGGAAATATGAGTCTAGTTGGTCCAAGACCTGAAATTCCAAAAATTGTTGAAGGATATTCTAAATGGCAAAAGTTGAGACTAGAAGCAAAACCGGGTCTTACCGGTCTCTGGCAGGTGTTGGGTAGAAAAGACTTACCGCTTCATGAGAACATCGAGTATGATTTTTACTATATTAATAACCAGTCTCTTCTGATGGACCTGACAATCATTCTAAAAACTATTCCGATAGTCATTTGGGGTAAAGGCGCTTATTAGTCAACGTAGCTCATCGTTCCTGAAGCCCATGCCGAAGGATCACCGCTACTACATATCGTTCCGCCGCGAGCATCTGCTGTTGAAAATACAAAATATGCTTCCTCAGGAGCAGTGCATTTATTTCGATATCTTAGAGACTCTGCTTTCGAAAAAACTATCGCACCGTTTCCTGAAAGCTGATCTTCTTCGTAGCAGAAAGTGTTTGGATCAGCTGGTTGGGGAAAAGTGACACATGGAGTGATACTTCCGCTATACTCAATACCCGCCGGAAAGGTGCTGAGCTCATTACCATCTACGAGATCTATAGCCCATGTACCTTCAGCAGGATATTCACCTTTAGAGGTATAGTAGGCAGAAATTGCCCTGCCTATCTGAACCACACTTGATATCCTGCCAGTGTCACGCGCTTCTGCTTGTCTTTCGGTGGGATTGATTATAACAAGAGCAACGGTTGCCAATACTCCCAAAACAGCCATTACAATTAGCAACTCGATTAGAGTAAATCCAAAATTCTTTTTTCTTAATCTATTTACCATATCTACATTATAAGCAAAATACTTCAGTTATTGTAAAGAGGAAAAAAGGAAAGAGCCTGTTTTATTCAGGCTCTTTCGACTACTTTCACTTAAGTAAAAGTTATTAAACCTACTGGAAAGTGTAGGTCGCACCTGCAGTTGGTTCAGCACAACCCCATCCACCTCGTGCATCATAAGTTGAAAATACTGCATAAGCACTTGCACCCGCACCTCCGCAGGCACTTGTATATTGCTGTGCTTCAAGGTCTGTCCAAACAGCTGCATGTTCCTGCGTACCAGAAGTTGCTGTATCATAACACCAATCTTGTTGATTTCTACCTCCTGTGCATGCTGCACCACCAACCGGGAAATTTGGTGCCGGATCAGCCGGTACTGAACCCAGGTCTTGTGTATTAACCATTTGGGTTATCCAAGTTGCATCTTCATTGGGCATTGCACCATTACCGACATAATAAGCCGTAACTGCACGACCCAACTGCTGGACACCTGAGATCTTACCCGAATCCCTGGCTCTTGCAAGCTGTTCTGCAGGGTTAATAGCGATGAGAACAACAACTGCCAAAACTCCCAGTACAGCCATAACGATAAGAAGCTCGATAAGGGTGAAACCTTCCATCCTTTGTTTATTTATTTTGTTTAGCATTAATCTTTAGTTCTCACCCCCTTTCCGAGTCGAAGACTCTTTCGCATTCTGCGAACTCTGAGCCGGTAACTAATTTTCATAGTCTTACGGCTAAAAGCCTCCGAGCTCAGTAAAGTAATATATTTTTGACAAATCTATTACTATGTTAAGTATCGAATACTTGATAGGCTTATGTCAAGTCCATCAATTCATATATCAAGGCCACTTGCAATTTATAACGCGCTTGTTAAATTATATATTGGTAAAACTATCGAAACTACAATAAAAGCAACTCCCAAACCTAAAATAATTAGTATCATCGGTTCAACTGCTGAAGATAGAGCTTTTACCTTCTGATCGGACTCCACCTCAAAAACATGGCTCACCTTTTGCAGAACTTCATCCATTTTACCCGTCTCCTCACCAACAGCCACCATCTGCGAAAGGATGAAAGGGAAAGATTCCGGATGTTTTGAAAAGGCAAAAGCAACTGGAAAACCTTTTTCAACCATACTTACACTATCCTCCAAAGCATCTGAGATTATCCTATTGCCGACGACTTTTGCAGTGATACTTAATCCCTCTATAATAGATACTCCTGATCCGACCATAAGACTTAAGGTACGCGTAATTTCAGTAAGCACTATTTGTCTTTGAAGTTCGCCAATTATTGGTACTTTTAGTATTAGCTCATCGAATTTTCTTCCTCCCTTCTCGCTTCTTTTATACAGCCTGAGTAAATATACTAATAAAATAAAACCCGCAATGATGAAATGCCAGAAACTCCTTAAAAAACCGGATACTGTGATCAAAAATCTAGTAGTTATCGGAAGTTCCGCATCAAACTGATCATAAAGTTCGGTAAGTTTGGGTATGACAAATATCATCATTACAAGTGATACTCCTATCATTGCCACAACAATTATGATCGGATATATCATTGCATTTTTTATCTTTCCTTTGAACTCCTGCTGCTTTTCAAGATTGTCAGCAAGTCTCACCAAAACTTGGTCTAAAACACCGCTTATCTCACCGGAATGAATTAATGCAATGTATGTTTTTGAAAATACCTCGTGTTTGCTCATAGCTCTTGACAACGACTCGCCCTCTTCAACATCGGCAAGTACTTGTGCCGTAATATGCTGAAGTGAACCTTTCGATTGTGATCGAAGTATCAAAAGTGCCTCTGTCAGAGGAAGTCCTGCATTTATCATTGTTGCTAACTGTCTTGTAAAATTCGCGATCTCTCCACCAGCAACTCTATTGGAAGAAAAATTCAATGAGGCCATAGACGATTTGGACTTTAGTGAGACTACAAATAAATTCTTTCCTTTGATTAACTTTGCAGCATGATGCTCATCATTTGCCTCAACTTCTCCTTTTATTTCTTTACCTGCTTGGTCCTTCGCCTTATAAGTGAATCTTTGCATTAATAGTTTTCTTGAAAGTTATATATCCTATTTATAAAACACGGTGGCAACTTATTTTGAAGGCCTGATAAGTCTTGAAAGCTCATCTGGCCTTAGGGAATATGCTTGTGCAGTCTCGATCTTCACACTGCCTTCTTTCACCCTATTGGCTAAAGACATTTCCAAAGTGTTCATACCCATGTCTGTAGATGTCTGGATGATATTATCGATCTGATGGGTTTTCCCGTCTCTTATTGATGTTTTTACAGCAGAAGTCCCAAGCATGACCTCATGAGCAACAACCCTGCCCCCATCTGTTGACGGGATAAGTCTCATTGAAAAAACCGCTTCTAAAACGTTAGAGAGCTGAAGCCTTACCTGTTTCTGCTGCTCATCCGGAAAAACATCAACAATACGATCTATCGTTTGGGCAGCTGAGTTGGTATGCAAAGTCGCGAAGACAAGATGTCCTGTCTCTGCAACTGTTAATGCAGCCGCTATTGTCTCAAAATCTCTCATTTCTCCGACTAGTACTACGTCCGGATCTTCTCGCAGGGCAGACCTGAGTGCTATCTGCCAAGAGTGAGTATCATTACCCATTTCCCTTTGAGAAATCAGCGAATTCTTGGGCTTGAAAACGAACTCTATCGGATCCTCGATAGTAATTATGTGTTCGGACCTAATCGTATTGATCTCATTAAGTATTGAGGCTAAAGTTGTCGACTTACCATGGCCTGTTGGTCCAGTGATAAGAATAAAACCCTGTCTTAAGTTTGTAAAACTGTGGACTATCTTAGGAAGACCAAGATCATCTATTTCCGGGATCTCCAGCGGAATAGTTCTGAAGCTCATAGAGAGCGTTCCTTTTTGAGTGTAAGCATTGACCCTAAAACGCACTTCATCCCCAAATGCCAAAGAAAAATCCAGCTCTTTATTGACCGTTAATCTCTGATACTGATCAGCTGTTAGAGTATCTTGCGCAAATTTATCTATATCATCACCCGTCAGCTTATGTTCGTTAGGAACGGCTATCAGTTTTCCATTTATTCTCAGGAATGGGGGAGACCCAACTATCAAATGAAGATCTGAAGCTTTTTGATTTGCCGTATATTGTAATAATTCTTTTATTCCCATTAAATCAATTTATCTTAAATCATTTAATCTTGTGCAACCCTTAAAACCTCTTCCATTGTGGTCATTCCCTCCAGAACCTTAAGGTATCCATCTTGTTTTAGGGTTATCATTCCTTCCATTCTTGCCTCTTGCTCAATATCACTCGCGGGTTTACGCTCTAATATCAATCTACTAATTTTTTCAGTAACTGGCAAGACCTCAAATATTCCAACCCTTCCCCAATACCCGCTGCCATTACACTGTTTGTCACCTTTCCCGCGGTAAAGTTTGATATCAACTTGCTCTTGACCTGTGGGAGGTGTACCAGTTTGTACAGGATAAGAATTATTTTTATCTGGTGCTTTTTGTGAAGAACTGACATTCGAGCTACTAGCAGTTCCTGGATCAACTTGATCATTTCGGACAACTCGCTGTGAATTGCTAACATTCTGAGTCGATTGCTGAACATTTGTTTGAGCAGCTGGAATGTTTTTATCAAGTGCGTTATTTGATTTTGACCACAAACCACCCAGCACAGACCTGAGCTCCCTGACTATAGCAGGCTCCGGAGTGTAGCTTTCTTTACAATCCTCATGGATCTTTCTTACAACTCGCTGAGCAACAATTGCTGTCATAGACGACGCAAGTAGATAAGGTTCTGCTCCCATATCCATCATACGGGGAAGTGCGCCAGATGCATCATTGGTATGAAGGGTTGCAAAAACAAGATGGCCGGTAAGCGACGCTTGTATCGCAAGATCGGCAGTCTCTTGATCACGGATCTCTCCGACAAGGATAATATTTGGATCTTGCCTTAGGAAAGATTTAAGTCCGGATGCAAAAGTAAGACCCGCAGCCGGATTTACCTGTACCTGATTAACTCCTGCTATCTTGTATTCAATAGGATCTTCCAGAGTAACAATATTTACCTTGGAAGTGTTTATCCGCTGGATTATTGAATAAAGCGTTGTGGTTTTACCTGAACCGGTAGGTCCGCAGATCAAGATTATTCCATGCGGTCTTAAGATAGCATCCTGCAAATTTTTAAAAGCTCTTCCGCGAAGACCAAGTTCCGGAAGGTCCGGAATTCCTCCCGATTTCTTCAACAACCTCATAACAACCTTTTCTCCCCAAGTTGTAGGAAGCGTAGATACACGAAGATCGACCTCTTGATCCTCAGCTTTGAAAGCAAACCGGCCATCTTGCGGAACCCTTTTTTCATCTATCTTCATTCCAGAAAGGATCTTTATCCTTGAAACCAGAGCATCATGGAGCTCCCTTGGAGTAGTCAATTTCTCCTGCAAAATACCATCAATCCTATACCTGACACGAGTTGCGGCTTCCTGAGGCTCAATGTGAACATCAGAAGCTCGGGATTTTACTGCAAATTCCAATATATGACTGACGATCTCTGCTACCTTTTCCTCTCTGATAAGACCTGTTTTTGTCGACTGAAGAGTTCTTACTTGCCTTTCGCTTGTAACGTCCCGAAGCGCCGCACTGACCTCTTTTGCAAGTGTTGTTGCATAACTACTGGCTAATGTGGTTTCGATTTTTGAAGGGTCAGCTGCATGAGGCTTAACTGTCAATCCCGTCTTTTGTTCCAAAAATTCAATTGCCGTCAGATCGAGCGGGTCTGCCATTGCAACATTAATGGCGTTACTTGAAGTGTCTATCGAAAGCGGGAAGACTCTGAATCTTTCTGCAACTTGCTGAGGAAGTTTGGATAGGGCTTCCGGAGAAGCGGGAACGCTGCCTATGTCAACATAGGGAATGTTGTAAAGCTGTGCTTTGGCTTTGGTCAGATCCGATTCACTGACCAGATCTTGTGACTTTAAGATATCTTCCTGGCTTTTGCCCGTCTGGACCTCAGCCATCTTCACATTTCTTGCACGTGATTCATCCAAAACGCCTTGATCTTGTAAAATATCAGCAAGTGTTCTGGCGCCGCTGCCAGAAAGATTTGTAGAGGATGTATTTAGAGCAGGCATGTCAGATTAATTATGCGATATTGCGTATAATGTATCAAGTCCTATTCAGTGTCTGTAACGGAAGGTCTTTAAATTGATAGTAATGATAATATTTTTAACTATATAATAAATTGAAATCTTGAATTAAATATGCATGCACATCTTCTCATAGGAAATCGGGGTGTTGAAAAAAAAATTGAAGACATTGTTGACAAAGATAGCAAACCTATCAATTTCAGTCTGCAAAAGATCGATGACGTCAGAAGTCTACAATCTTTAACAAAATTTCAAGGAAAAGAAAAGAGATATTTTGTCCTGAAAGATTTCCAGAATTCGACTGTTGAATCAATGAACGCTTTTTTGAAACTTTTGGAAGAACCGGGCGAAAACATCAATTTTATTTTGTGCGCATCAAACGATAGAAATATTCTAGAAACCATCATATCAAGATGTAACGTTATAAGGCTAGGACATAGTATAAACAGCAAAGATATATCTTCTGCGAAAAAATATTTTAGATCGCATATCTCATTCAAACTAAAGACTTTACACCAGATAAATAACAGGGAAATGGCTCTGGATTTTTTAACAATGCTAATAGAAGGAGGGCATGCCTTACTTATCGAAGATCCTCATAAGTATGCAAAATTATCCAAGGTCATCAGATCGGCAATTGAGATAAGACAAAACATAATAAACAACGCAAACGTAACTATTGCTCTGACCAAATTTTCTTTAGACCTTGTCTGAAAGGTTGAAAAAATCTATAATTAGATATAAGTTAAATCCCGTTAGGGATTATTTTTTGCCGTACTTTTATTCACAAATATTGCTTGATTTTTACAATTAAGCAATTGACAAAGTCAATCGTAGGCAACAAAATAGCACGGGGTTCGTCCCATGATAGTTTTTTAGATCAAAGGTCAAAATATGCCTGCAAACAATAATTACACAGCAAAAGAAATACAAGTCTTAGAAGGACTTGAACCTGTAAGGAAAAGACCGGGTATGTATATCGGTTCAACTGACACCCGAGGATTCCATGAGTGTATCAGAGAAATTGTAGACAATTCTGTCGATGAATTCTTTGCGGGAACCGCAACTGAAGTTTGGGTGCATGTAAGCGAAGATGGTTACATAACAGTCCGAGATAATGGTAGAGGAATACCTGTAGATAAGCACAAAAGCGGAGTATCAGCACTTGAGGTCACCATGACTAAACTGCATGCCGGTGGTAAGTTTGGAGGAGGAGCATACAAAGTATCAGGAGGATTGCATGGAGTTGGTTCGTCAGTGGTAAATGCCCTGTCAAAAGACCTGAGAGTCATCGTCTTAAGAAACGGTAAAGCCTATTATCAGGAGTACTCAAAAGGCGATCCTAAAAAAGCTGTTACCACTACAACACAAGGTCAGCTTGATAAATGGCTGCCTGAAAAATTAAAAGTAAAGATCAGTAAAAATGAGACAGGAACAATTACTACTTTCAAACCAGACGAGTCCGTCTTCAAAGATATTAAGGTTGATCCGCAAAAGATAAAAACTCTGTTAAAAGACCGAGCGTATCTTGTAGCGGGGCTTAATTTCCATTATTACGATGACCTTAATAATGACGAGGCCCACTATTATTTTGAGGGCGGGATCAAGTCTATGGTGTCGCATGGTAGTCGAGGAAAACAACCAATCTCCGATGTTATTTATTTTCAAAAAGAAGAAGGAGATATGTCCTGCGAAGTCGCAATTCAATACTCTGATGTATATAACGAGAACGTAAAAGGGTATGTGAACGGTATAAACACAGTTGACGGCGGAACACACGTAACAGGATTTCGTATGGCTCTCACCCGATCACTTGGGGATTACGCTAAAAGCCAGGGGATAAATGATAAATTAGGTGCCAAGAGAAAACTGACGGGTGAGGACATGAAAGAAGGTTTGACAGCTGTCATCTATGTAAAAATGCCGTCAGAATACTTACAGTTTGAGAGTCAGACAAAAGCAAAATTGAATAATCCGGAAGTACAGGGATTTGTAATGTCTGTAGTAAAAGAGGGTGTTGATACTTACATAGAAGAGCATCCGTCAGACGCTAAAAACATCCTGGAGAAAATATTTTTAGCTGCAAAAGCCCGTATTGCAGCAAGAGCTGCTAAAGATGCTGTAATGAGAAAAGGCGCACTGGATGGCGCATCTCTTCCAGGAAAACTGGCTGATTGTCAATCAAGGAATGCAGAAGAGTCTGAAATATTCATTGTTGAGGGAGACTCGGCAGGGGGTTCTGCAAAACAAGGACGAGATAGAAGGTTCCAAGCCATTCTTCCACTGGGGGGTAAAATATTAAACACCGAGAGAGCGCATCTTGACAAGATCGTCAAATTTGACGAACTGAAAGATCTGATCGTTGCTTTAGGAGCCGGTATTGGTGAGACTCTTGAATATGAAAAACTTAGATATCACCGAGTGGTCATAATGACTGATGCTGACGTTGACGGTGAACACATAAAAACACTTCTTTTAACATTTTTCTTCAGGCATATGCCGGAAATAATTAAAAAAGGTTTTCTTTATATATC
>JAFGPD010000029.1 GCA_016926185.1 Candidatus Woesebacteria bacterium
AAGTATGAAGTTAAATACCTTGATCTTGTAGTTTCATTGCTCATTTTCTGGAATGTCTCCATTCCGAAATGTATCGCAAGTTATTCACTATTATTAAGAGATTGTACTAATTATCCAAAGAGGTTTTTCTTATTTTTAACTGACTGTGTTTACCTAGAAAAACACTAGCTGTATCTTTAAAAGTCGAGCTTATATCTGTCACATAGAAGGTTAACTTTCCATTATTTCTGTCACTTTCAAAATTATTCTTAAGTAAATATTCTTTCAGTGATAAAGATAGTTTTTCCGCAGGATCAATAAGAGTAACTTTTTCACCCAAAGCCTTTTTGATGCTTTTTTTAATAATAGGGAAATGTGTGCAAGCCATTATCACAGCTTGCACCTTATCTCTTTTTTTAGATAAATATTTGTGTGCAACCAGATCTGTAATTTTACTTTCAATCTCACCATTTTCTACAAGTGGAACAAATAGAGGGCAGGGGATTTCAAAGACAATTTTAAATTTTCTAAAATTTATAAGCTTTCTGTGTATATGACTATTTACAGTTGCAGAGGTACCAATAACACCAATATTTTTAACACTCTTAAGTTCTTTCAAAGCTTCAATAGAAGAGTTAACAACATCAAATATAGGAAGACTAGTCTGTTTTTTAATAATTTCCAGGGCGTTTGAAGATGAAGTGTTGCAGGCAATAACTATACACTTCACCCCTTTATCTACAAGAAAACGAGCACATTGTATTGAGAATCTCTCTATAGTCTTTTTACTTCTTGTTCCATATGGAACTCTTGCTGTATCCCCAAGATAAACAATATCTTCGCCGGGTAGTTGCTGTTGGATCTTTTTAAGGACTGAGAGACCGCCCAGACCGGAGTCAAATATTCCAATAGGCTTTCTGTTCATTTATTTAGATCTTTAACAGCTTTTTTGAATTGGTCACCCCTGTCTTTATAGTTTTTAAACATGTCAAAACTGGATGCTGCAGGCGATAGAAGAACTATTCCATTCGATCCTGCAGCTTCTTTTGCTTTTTTGACAATTACCTTCATTGGACTTTCACCTAAATTCAATAATTTTCCATTGTATTTTGACTGTTTGAGAAGTATCTCCAGTTTCTTAGAAATATCACCGATCAGTAGAATATTTTTAACATTTTCATTTTGTGCCAGATCTTTTGCAAATTGATCGTAATTTATACCTTTATCAAAACCTCCCAAAATAAGTGTAATTGGCCTATCGAATGATGTTACAGCAGCCATCGTAGAATGAGGACCAGTTGCAGCCGAGTCGTTATAAAATTCTACACCCTCTATTTTCTCCACGAATTCCATCCTGTGTTCATAGCCCTTGTAGTCAACTATCGCTTTTTTAATTGAAGAATTAGAGACACCTGCAAGATAAGATGCACAAACTGCCGCTGTAACGTTTTCTTCAATATGTGTTCCCCTAAGTGACAGCTCTTCAGTTTCTGCAATGGCTTTTGGTTTGGACAAAGTATTTAAAAATATTCTGCCATTTTCAATAAAACTTCCCTTTACTTTCCGGTTCCTTGAAAAATAGTACTTTTTACCTTTCCCCAACTTTGAAAAAGACCTGCTAGTTGCGTAATCATAACTTATTATCGCGTAATCATTGCTAGTTTGATGTATAACGATATTTTTTTTACTATCCACATATTCATCAATATCCTTGTGCCAATCCAGGTGATCTTGTGTAATGTTCAAAACAACAGCGACATGCGGACTTAACTCAAGATCGATCAGTTGGAACGAGGAAAGCTCTAATACAACCCAAGTATCATTTTTGATTTTTTCTAATTTTTCAAGGATCGGCAAGCCGATATTTCCAAGAAGATATGCATTCTTTTTATCATTTTCAAAACTTTTATAGATCAAATTAGCTGTTGTTCCTTTACCTTTTGTTCCTGTGATCCCAATGATCTTTCCCCTGCACTCTTCAAAAAACAAATTAGTTGCACTGGTTATGAATGATCCCGTATTTTCTGCTTCAATAATTTCTTTTTTGTATCTATAAATACCGGGTGAGCGAAAAATTACATCGAACTTATTAAGCTCCCGAAGATATTTATCACCGCAAATAAATTTTGCTTCTTCGAAACCCTTAACATCAAGGTCTTTTCTATTTTTGATATCACATATCGTAAAATCAATGCCTCTTTTTTTAAGATATGATGCCACATCCCTACCTTCCATTCCAAATCCCAATATAGCGATATTTTTACCTTTTAGCTTCATCTCTTTTTAATTACTTTTACTTTTCCTTTTAAAGCCATCTTGACAGCATCAAAATCACTCCATTGATACTCTTTTCCGTTATAAGCCATCGACTTTTCGTGACCTTTGCCAAAAATTGCAACAGTATCTCCACTTTGTGCTACTTCATTTATCGCATAACTTATTGCCTCACCCCTTTCGGTAACTAACTTATAAAACCTTTTTTTATTCTCACGTTGTTTTTTGTTACGCTTTTCACCAGTTCCGTTGTCTAGACAACGGAACATTTCGTCATATTGTGTTGCACCCTCATCCACTGCTGCTTTTTCCATCGTTGCTAAAATATCATTAACGTCTTCATGTCTTGGGTCCTCAGCGGTAAAAATAGATATTTCGGACAATTTTACTGATGTTTTCGGCATCAATATTCTTTTTTCTACATCACGCTCACCGGCACAGCCAAAGACAGATATCAATCTTCCTCTTTTGCTGCCTTTTAAAAACTTCAGAGACTGTTCGATCCCATTAGGAGTATGTGCAAAATCAACATATATCTTTAGACCTTTTTTATTTTTAACCTCATGCATTCTCCCCTTAACTCCGGAAAAACTTCTCAAGAACTTTGCACATTCATCCAAACTAACACCATATGCAAAGCTGGCAGATATCGCCGCCAATGCGTTCTCCATATTAAATTCACCGGGAATTCTTAATTTAACGTCTGAGGTATTTTCTTTATATGAAACTTTGAAGGTATAATATTTTCCAATCTTCTTATATTCAGAACCTGTAACTTGCGCATTATTTTGTATTGCATAGGTAATTACATCAACATCTTTGCTTAACCTGTCAATTATCTTTTTTGAATATGGGCAGTCATTATTTATAACCGCAAAGTTTTTCACCATCTTAAATAATTTCAACTTAGCCTCAAAATATTTTTGTTTTGTTTTATGATAATCAAGATGCTCATGGGTAATATTTGTCAATACGGCTGTCTCAAAATCCACCCCATATACTCTTCCCTGATCCAAACCATGAGAAGTCACTTCCAAAACAACATAATTTAAATTCTTTTTCACCATTTCCGAAAGATATCTCTGTAGCTCAATGGATTCGGGATTAGTTACATGAAGTCCTGTATCTATCTCCTCCCCGCCAATTTTAGCAGCAACTGTAGTTAAAAGACCAACTTTTTTCCCTGAATTTTTGAGAATATGACAGATCATTGTAGAAGTAGTGGTTTTTCCGTCCGTACCAGTAACCCCTATAACATGTAGCTTTCTCGCCGGATTCCCATACCAGCTCGCAGCAATAGGACCCAATACTTCTCTTGTGTTTTTTACTTTTACATAAACTGAATTTTTTAACCAGTGGCCGTCTGGTTCTATTTCACCAACAATAACTGTCGCTCCCTTATCGATAGCTTTATGAATAAAATCGTGCCCATCTACATGATCCCCTTTTATTGCTATAAAAACTCCACCTTTCTTAATCTTACGTGAATCATCATAAATACCAGTAACTTTTATATCGTCAGATCCATAGATTTTTTTAATCTCGATTCCCAACAATAGCTCTTTCAAGATCTTTTTCATGCCTTGTAATTTTAACATTTTTGTATATAGATATATAATTGAGGCTGATGAAGATCCTAAAAGATCATAGCCTTAAAAAAATCAATGCATTCCATGTCGATGTAAAGGCAAAATACATCGCTTACCCCAAGTCGGAGGATGAAGTTATAGATCTACTCTCAAACAAAAAATTCAAAAATCTAAAAAAAGTTGTAATAGGTGAAGGAAGTGGAACCCTTTTTACAAAAGACTTAAATGGCATTGTTATAAAGGTTGCAACAAAAGGTATAGAAACCTTCAAAGAAGATAATGATATGGTCTTGGTAAAAGCCTGCTCTGGGGAGATTTGGGACCATCTTGTTGAATGGTCTGTAAACAGAAATTATCAAGGCATAGAAAACATGAGCGGGATCCCCGGAACGGTAGGTGCGGCACCGGTGCAAAATATTGCAGCATATGGACAGGATTTTGCAGAAGTATTTGAATCATTAAGTGCAATTGACCTTAAAAGCGGACAGAAAAAAGTCTTTAAAAAGTCTGAACTTGAATTCGGATATCGGGATAGTATTTTTAAAAACAAACATAAAAACAGATACGTGATAACAGAAGTAACTATAAAACTCAATAAAAACCCTCAATTAGTTACAGACTACTACTCACGCTACGAATCAATAAAAAGTGAATTGGAAAAAATGACAAAAGAACCATACACATTAAACGATGTTAGAAATGCAGTAATAAAGATTAGAGATAGTAAATTCCCCGATTGGAAAGTGTATGGAAACACTGGAAGCTTTTTTAAAAATCCCTTTGTAACAAAGACGCAATTGAACAATATTCAAAAGAAATATCCTGAAGTTCAATACTATCCGACAGAAAAAATGCAGTATCCAAAACTTTCCAGCAGAAGCTTAAAGGAAGCTGAAATAGTTAAGATAGCTGCTGGTTGGCTTTTAGAAGAACTGGGATGGAAAGGTAAAAGGATAGGAAATGTCGCAACTTCACCAAACCAAGCACTGGTTATAATAAACTACGGTAACGCAACGGCGGATGAGATAATTAACTTTGCAAAAAAAATGAAGAAGGATTTTTTCAGCCATTTTGGAGTTCAACTGGAATACGAGGTGAAAATTATCTAAAGATTGTTTCACGAAATATACTTATTCAAATAGTTTTTTGTGAAGATGAAAGATGTCACCGGCCCCAACTGTTAAAAGAACATCTCCTTTTTTAACATTACCTTTTATCCATTCCAAAGTTTTTTCATGACCTTTGGTATAAAAGACATTAACGTTTTTCATCTTAATACTTTCTACAAGTTTTTCGGAAGAAATGCTTCCATCATTATCTTCTCTTGCAGAAGCGTATATTTCCATCACGGCTAATGTGTCAGCTTTTGACAAAGACTGCACAAACTCATTAAACAAAACTTTTGTCCTCGAATAAGTATGAGGCTGGAATACAACAGCTACCCTTTTACCAGAAAACCACTCTCTTGCAGTTTCTATAAGCTTTGAGATCTCTTTAGGATGATGTGCATAATCATCATATACTTCAACTCCGGCAAATTCTCCAATATACTCAAATCTTCTTCTGCAGCCTAGGTATTTATATAACCCTCTGACAATTTTACCTTGCGAAATACCTGCGTGTTTTGATGCAATAAAAGCTGCAGTTGCGTTAAGAGCATTATATTTCCCTGGCACTTTAAGAACCACTGATGTGTTTATATCCGTATCTTTGATCCTGAATAAGGCTTTTTTGTCTTCAAGTTCATATTGACTGACCACATAATCAGCATCTTCAGAAAATCCATAGGTTTTCACTGGACCAGTATAATCCTTGAGTGAATTCCTGACATTTTCACTGTCAATACAAGCAACCAAAAGTCCATCCTTGGGAATTTTTGTAAACAATTTCCTGAAGGTTTTAAGTGTGTCTCCTATATTTTTATATATATCCGGGTGATCATGATCAATATTTGAGACTATTACTATCTCAGGATCTAAAAGCAAAAACTTCGCCCTATTATCAATTCCCGGGGAAACAACATAATCGTCACCTTCACAAATAAAATATTTTCCTTCTAATGAATAGTGTCCGGGTCTGTCTTTAGAGTTTATACTTCCAACACCAACAACATAGGAAGGATCTTCTTTTGCATCATTAAATATTGTCGCCAACATTGATGCAGTCGTTGTTTTTCCGCCAACTCCAACTGTAGTTATGATCTTTTTATTATTAGCCAGATCTGCCAACGCTTCAGCATATGATACCGCTTCTATCCCATTTTGCTTTGCATATGCAAATTCCTGATTATTGAATCCGCCATGCGCTCCTGTTGTAACTAACAAGTCAACATTTTTATCAATATTCTCAGGATTAAATCCAATATAATAATCAATTCCCGCCTTTTTTAATGTCTCATCAGTAACAAAATATTCCGCCACATCACTTCCAGTGACTTTTATTCCCAGATCTTTTGCACACAAGGCAAGCGCCGTCATTCCAACACCCTTTATGCCTGTAAAATGGATGTGGTGTCTATCTTTGAAGTTTATTTTAGATTGAACCATTTTTTAGCGGTCCTCCGGAAGCTCAATGATCTGTGCACCTAATCGTCTCAAGTTTTCAGAAAAATTAGGATGACCTCTGTACAAAGCATCTGCGTCAAGTATCATGCTCTCCCCTTCAGCGATCATAGCTGCCATAACCATTGCAACTACCGCCCTTATTATGTAAGGCGCTTCCAAAGTTGCACCTCGCAATTTGTTCCCCGCGGTGATCAAAACTCTATGTGGGTCTCCCATAAATATATTTGCACCCAGTTTTAAAAGTTCACTAGTCCAAAATAAACCTGCTTCATACATCCAATTATGGAATAATACTTGGCCCTCGTTAGCAGATAGAGCCATTGGGATAAAAAGCGGCATCGTATCAACAGGAAGCCCTGGCCATGGTCGGGCTTTGATGGGTAGAGGTTTTTTTTTCGCATATTGATGAAGGTTTATTTTTTGCCCTTTTTCCAATACTAATGTATCTTTTTCGTAACTTACTTCCACACCGAAATTTGAGAAGGTTTGCAATATATTTTCAATTTTACCGGGCAGTGCTTTTCTTATTCTGATACTCCCACCTGTACTTGCTGCGAGTGCCAAGAAAGTGGTGATCTCGTAATGATCACTATAAAGACTGTGTGGTTTTGGTGAAAGGGTAATACTCCCCTTTATTTTCAAAACATTTGACCCAGTTCCTTTAATGTTTGCGCCACAAGAGATCAGATATTCACAAAGGTCCTGAACTTGTGGCTCCGAAGCTGCTCCATAAATTGTAGTCTCTCCTTTCAATCCAGTTGCCAGCATTACAACATTTTCAGTTGCGGTAGGGCTCATTTCGTTTAGGAGGATTGTTCTTCCTTCAGCCTTTTCTGAATTCATCACCACACCATTTTGTGTTTCTTTAAGTTTTACCCCCAGATCTTTAAATGCAAGATAGTGTGTATCTAATGGTCTTAATCCAAGAGTACATCCGCCGGGAAGATTTGAAAAATCCACCTTTTTAAACCTTGCAAGCATTGGTCCCCATAAAAGTGATGTTCCTTTAAGATTGCCAAGATCTTCCTCACCAAGATTTGAAAATCTAATATCGCTGTTGTCAATCTCCATTGTTTTCTCATCCTTATTCCAATCGATCTTGCTTCCAAGTTTGTGAAGAATTCTCACCAAAACATTCGTGTCCGTTATATCGGGAACGTTATGAATGACAGCCGGTTTGTCAAATAAGATAGTTGCCGGAATTATTGCAACAGCTGAATTTTTACTACCCGAGGGAGTGATATCACCTGTAAGTACCTGCCCTCCTTTTACTTTAATGTCCATTATAGATATTTTACCACTTGCGAAACTGCTAACCAAGGTAGTATTTCTATCTTTTTAATAAAATTACTTACAAATTTCAATTTATTCGTTTCTTTTTAATTGGGAATAAGAACATTTATAAGTAACTGAACTTTTTTAATTGTAGATACAAGGGTTCAACCCTTGTAAAAACATAGTTTGATTTTTTTTACTAACTCTAAATATATTTCAATACCGTACTGCATATGATCGAGTCAATTTTGGTTTGGCTATTATTGGCTGGGATCACTAAATACCATACACTATTCACCGAACACCAATATTATGGAGCAACCTCTTTCCAGCGGTATACGTATTGACCGAAGAATTGAGGAACCATCAGGGTCTGGTCAGGACCATAATAGAACTTCTCTGCAGGTGTTGCACTATCATCAAGAAGGTCTCTTTGCATATTTATCCTGCCTGTGAGCGCTGCCATAACTCCTCTTACCTCAAGCGTTGTGTCAGAATCTGCACCAGTGTCTGTCAATTCATCATAATATGTTCCCGTATTAATATCTCCTCCTGTGCTGACATATATCCCTTCCAGCTCAGGGTCAGTGTCATCATCGTTGCCTGGAACGTAGGCATCCCCTACTGACTCATCAATAATTATGTTCCCGCTCACTATCGCCATGAAAAAGCCCTGTCCTTTTGTGAGATTGATGGCACTTTCTATAATTAGATTATTATCAACAAAAAGTATTATCTTGTCATCACCAATATCGACTGTTGCACCATCATTGATCGTTGTTTCTTCATTTCTTACGATCACTCTATAGGTATTTCCTGCTTCAGTGACATCTACACCTTCACTGGTCAATTGAGATGTGTCAAAAGTGGAAACATCTGAAGGGGTCAACGTATCATTTGAGGCATCATAAGCTCTATTGTAGAAAAAGTCATAATCATAATCACTGACATCGATCGTGCTTGGTTCCATATCAACCAAAAGACCGCTTTCTGACACATCACCTGAACCCAGCTCGACTGCACCGGAA
>JAFGPD010000030.1 GCA_016926185.1 Candidatus Woesebacteria bacterium
CCCAAAACCAGAACGCTCAAAAGAGTAGAAGTTGAGGAAGCAGAATCTGCAGATAGACTATTCTCTACTTTAATGGGTAGTGATGTCCCACCAAGAAAGAAGTTCATTCAAACGCATGCAAAAACCGCAACACTTGATATATAATACTAACATGGCATTTGATTATAATAAATTAACATTCGGTGAAAAAGGAAAGACGATAAATGTCGTTGTTGAAATCCCGAAAGGCAGCAATTTAAAGGTCGAATGGAGAAGAAAGAAAAATATTTTTGAGCTTGATAGAATTGAACCAGAGATCTTTTCAAAACCCTGCAATTATGGCTTCATTCCGGGAACACTTGATGACGACAATGACGAGCTGGATGTACTTCTTGTGAACAATGAACCAATTCCCATGGGGTTAGTGGTTATTGCTAAAGTTATTGGAGTTGTAAATTTTTCTGATGATAATGAGATCGATCATAAAATAATTGCTGTCCCGGAAGATGACAGAAATGGAAGATCTTTAAACTCATATAAAGATCTCGGAGAAAATTGGGAAAAACAAATTGAATATCACTTTAATCACTATAAAGATCTAAAAAAACCGGGGAGCACATTAGTCCAGGGTTTTGGAGACTCAAAAGACGCTTGGAAAGTGATAGAGGAATGTATCCAGCGATTCGAGGGTCAAATTAAATAATTTCTAATATCTAACACTAAAGAGGCCTTATCCTCATAAACTACAATATCTTCATACTTTGATTTTAATTTTAAAAAATCTTCATTTGACATGAGTTGTTTGTGTACAACAAAATAATCTGTCTTATCTTTTTGCAGGATCTTAATAAATTCCTCATTCGGAAAAGCTTTTTTAATCTTGGAAATACCAGCTGATCTTTCTGGTGGAATGAAACCGCTGGCCCCATTAAAAAGGGCCTTTTTATGATAAAGGCTGTAAACCATTCTTTTCATTTCTTCCCCGTGATTGTTATCAACTCCAAAAAAAGGATATTCAGCAATTGAACTTGCATCAGAATTTCTAATAAATTGATAAACTTTCTCATAATTATCTGTGTCGGGATATTGGTAGTTTGATGAATTAAACACCCCGCCCAATACTGCAATAGTTATAAGAGGAAGAAAAAATATTTTTAGAAACTTTCTATTTAAGCTTGCCAGTACTACAGAAATAACTCCGGCCATTCCGAAGGCCATCAACCAAATATATCTGCTTACAGATCTGATCGCCCAAAGTGGCGGAAAAAGATAATAAATGATCCCATAGGGCAAAGGAACAAAAAACTTACCAATATGAATAGTGGTGAAATTCCACTTAAGTACTGGTCCCAAGCTGAATACTGCTCCGATCATCGTAATAAATACAAAAGCCTTAAGGTATTTATTCTTACGTAACTGCGAAGTTAATGTAATAAAAATTGCCATAATAAATAACATATAAAGACCCGTACTCCAGTAACTCGTCCAAAGCTGATCAATACTCGCTGAGAAGTGAGCAACTTCTCTTATACCACGCGGCCTGCCAAAATCCATCACTACTTTTATATAAGAAAGTGCAGGAGGTAGTGCTATGATAATTGAAAAAAATGATCCCAATACAAAATGCTTAAGATATTTCTTTATGATATTAAGATCTAACGCAACAATAATAATGCAAGAGATCAAAAGAAAAATGACCTGAATTTCACTCTCCCAGACCTGGATTCCCATCATTAAAAAGGTTAAATATAAAAAAGTGATCTTTTTGGTCTTTTTGAATTTAATGAACAGATAGACACCCAGAAGAAAATACTGCATAACAAATACATGGATGTGTACACCCGCTGACATTCTAATTTTAGACAGGATCAATGCTATTAAAGCAATTGCTGATGAATATTTATTATTTGATATTTCATAAAAGATTAGATACAAAATTATTCCGCAAGTCAGCTGTGAGAAAACGACTGTAAAATTAAATGCCGTTAAATAGCTTCCGGACAAAACAGTTGGTAAATAAGCAACTATAGCAGAAGGTATCATCATAACCGAGTAAGCGAGAGTGTTCTTGTATGGATAGAAGATGTTTCCATTGAAAATATTTCCCAAGTCGTAAGGTATCTTTTGTATGGTTTGATTGAGGATCCATGTGATTATTGAATCGTCAGACCCCTTTGTGGGTAAAGTGCTTGTCATACCAAAAAGATAACCACGCACACTGAAAAGAGAGATTATAACTATCAAGATAATGAAAGGCGCGTGGTCAATTATTTTTTTTCTTTTCATCGAGCTTAGTATACCCAAAAAGTTACATTTTCTATATTTTTTGATATTATGAATATTAATGGCAAAACTAACATACGAACAACTGATCAAAAGACATCTAAAGATCCTTAAGTCGCTCCAGACAGAATCTGGGCTTTTTTTAGCATCAAAATCTGGTGTTGAAACAGGATATGATAAAAGCTGGCTTCGTGATAACTTTTATGAAACGATGGCTTTCGAGATCATTGGTGATTGGAAGACGGTCGAAAAAACATATCGTGCAATATTAGAAGTGTTTCTGAAACACGAAGAGAAAATTGATTGGGCGATAAGTGAAAAACCAAGAGAGACCTATAAGAGGATACATGCGCGGTTTAATCCTGAAACTTTTGATGAATTCTGGGAAGAGTGGGGGAACAAACAAAACGACGCGATAGGTTGTATTCTTTTCCGAATAGGAGAACTTGAGATAAGAAATAAAAGATGTATCCTCAAAACGAACGATCATCATAGGATAGTAAACAAACTTGTTAAATATCTAGATGCTATTGAATATTGGCGCGACCCTGATTCGGGAGTGTGGGAGGAGTGGGAAGAAGTACATGCCAGTTCAATTGGGGCATGTGTCGCTGGTTTGAGATCTATAAGAAGACTTCCCAAGATAGAAGTTCCTATTAGTCTTATTAGCAAAGGCGAAAAGGCATTAGACAATTTACTTCCTAGAGAATCGAATGACAAATTCGTGGACCTTTCTCTTCTTTCTCTGATATGGCCATATAATGTAGTCGATGAGCAGCAAAGGGATCAAATTTTAGAAAATGTAGAATATCATCTCCTGAGAGAACGCGGAATAATTCGTTATAAAGGTGACCGTTATTACAATAAAAACGAAGATGAGGTAAGTGAAGAAGCTGAGTGGACCTTTGGCTTAGCATGGCTTGCGATCATTTATGAAAAAATGGATCGTAAAGAAAAAGCAAAGGAATTGATAAAGGACCTTATGGTACTGGATACTCCCGATGGGATTCCTGAACTTTATTTCAGTAATTCCGCTGAGTATAACGAAAATACACCTCTTGGATGGAGTGAATCCCTTTTTATCGTTGCCCTATATCAATTAAATGACAGGAAAGAAGAAGAAGAAACAAAAGAGGAATAGTTCCAACACCAGGAAAGACATTTTGAAATGGACGCTATTTTGGTCTGAATTGATCTTTTTGAGAAGAAGGCCGACTTCGAAAAATAATACTTCCTTACTAAGGTCCGCAAAAAACTTCATTTCTTTCAAATATCATCTTCTCAGGTCAAAACTTTGATTTATTCTTTTTACCGATGTAAAATCCAGACAATGTCAAGTATTACAACCTTTCTGATTGCAACACTCTTTGCCGGTGCTGTTGTCTCAAAGCTAATATTTTCTATCGGTGACAATTCAAAAAGGCCCGAAACATTGGGCAACAATACATCAATAAAAGAAGGAAGAAATTACCATGAGCTGATCACCCCCACAATTGTCCCTACAAACTCACCATCCCCGATAACCACACCGACCCCGACCTTAGCACCAACACCCACTCAAACACCGATACCAACTCCTACTAACACTGCAACTCCGACGCCCACCCCGGCTCCAATAACAGCTCCCGGAATATTAGAAAACTGGTTCAATCAGTACGCGGGCCAGTACGGAGTCGACCCACAGCTTCTTAAAAGGATCGCTTACTGCGAATCAGAATTCAACCAAGCCGCAGTTAATGGTGTTTATGTCGGGATCTTTCAGTTCAATGAAGATATTTGGGTACGCTACAGAGAGGAAATGGGCCACGACCCGAATCCTGATCTGAGGCTTGACGCGAACGAGTCCATAAAAACCGCTGCATATTTGATCTCGAAGGGCAAGCTTTTCTTCTGGCCAAATTGCCATTAGATATCAATAATAAAAAGTATGAAAATATCAGATGTCAAAAAAGATCTTAGAGATCTTGCAAACAAAGAAAGGATAAAGGATTATCAAAGATTTTTTAAAACAGGCAAGGGGGAGTATGGTGAAGGGGACATCTTCTTGGGAGTCACAGTACCCAACACTAGAAAAGTAGCCAAAAAATACTCTGAGATCCCTTTGGAAATTGTCGGAAAACTTGTAAGGTCAAAATATCACGAAGAAAGACTTTTAGCACTATTGATTCTCGTAGAAAAATTTCAGAAAATTGCAAAATTAGAAAAATCTCACTCTATAAGGGTTGAACCCTTGCAAGTAACTAAAAAGCAAATTTTTGATCTTTACTTGAGAAACATAAGATACGTTAATAATTGGGACCTTGTTGACCTTTCTGCTCATAAAATAGTCGGAGCTTATTTGCAAGATAAAGATAGGAAACTGCTATATAAGCTTGCCCGTTCAAATGATCTATGGGAAAAAAGGATTTCAATAATATCCACTTTCTGGTTCATAAAAGACAATGACTTTAAAGATACACTTAAAATTTCAGAGATATTATTGTGCGACAAACATGATCTAATCCATAAAGCAGTAGGCTGGACTCTCAGGGAAGTTGGCAAAAAAGATATGAAAGTGGAAGAGAAATTTTTGAAAAAATATTACATGAAAATGCCGCGAACAATGCTCAGATATGCAATAGAAAAATTCCCAGAAAACTTAAGAAAAAAATATCTAAAAGGTAAAATATAGTTTAATTGCATATTATGAAAGATTTTTGCTAATATGAGCATATGAGCGAAAAAATATCAGGTTTTGTGCTTCTGATAATAGGTTTAGGTGTAATGCTTTTTGCAGTCTTTAATATATATCAAACTTTCACCGGCCAATCGGAACCAATACAATTATTTGATCTAAAAGAAGGTATCGGATTAGATTTTTCAAGTTTTTTGGTTGGCGACGCATCACCTGAAGAGCTTGAGCAAATAAAATCGGAAAATAATCTAAAATCAGAACTAGTCTCGCCAGAGCTGATAAATGAACCAATGAATCTTTTCTCGCACTTTCTTCTGATGGGTTTTATTGTCAACGTCGGTTTCAAGATCGGGCTTTTGGGTGCAAATATCCTTCGCCCTGTCAAAGTAGATGTTGGAAAAAATAAAATATTGAATGCTGTTGAAAGATCTGAAACAAAACCCCAACAAGCTCCCAAGATATAATATTTTTTAGATGTAAATGATTAATCAAATTTAATATCTTGATAACCTATAATATTGCTGATACAAAAAGGTTCAAGGTACACAAAATCAATAGATATTCTGATACGGTTTAACTCTCCCTTGCGATTACAACCGGAAAAGGATACAATGACTTAGGCTTGAAATGAGCCTATTTTTTTGCTTTTAAAAAATTAAACATGGCTGATATTGGTAATGTAAAATCTGTAGAGATCACTGAAGAGATGAAAAAGTCCTATGTGGACTATGCAATGAGTGTCATAGTCGCAAGGGCACTTCCTGACATCAGAGACGGACTAAAACCAGTTCACAGAAGGATCCTTTATGCCATGCATCAAATGGGACTTACCGCTTCTGGAAGTTTCAGTAAATCTGCAAAAGTCGTCGGAGAAGTACTAGGTAAATATCATCCTCATGGAGATATGGCGGTTTATGACTCAATCGTCAGAATGGCACAGGATTTTTCACTTCGATATCCTCTTGTTCTGGGACAGGGGAACTTTGGTTCAGTGGACGGGGACTCAGCAGCGGCCATGCGTTACACGGAGGTTAAATCAGCAAGAATCTCAGAAACAATGCTTGCCGATATCCAAAAGGACACTGTTGACTTCACCGACAATTTCGACCAAACACTGCAAGAACCTGTGTTTCTCCCTGCACTTTTGCCAAATCTTCTGCTGATGGGCTCTGAAGGAATTGCTGTTGGAATGGCAACAAAGATACCACCTCATAATCTGACCGAGGTTTGTGATGCCATCTTGGCAATGATAAAAGAGGGTAAAGTAATCAGTGAGAAAAAGGAACATGAAAAACACACAGACTTTGTTCTAAAAAAGATCAACTTGGTTGCATCCGGTGAAGACAAAGCTCTGGACATAGAGGAAATAAAACCAAAAGACATTAGTTTTGAATCTGACATAACCATAGATAAATTAGTTGAAATAATCCCGGGGCCTGATTTTCCGACAGGTGCCTCAATATACGGCGGTAATGAAATGGCAGAAATGTATTCCACTGGAAAAGGAAAGGTAACAATCAGAGGTACTGCAGACATTCAGGAAGCATCCCGGGGGAAAACCCAAATAATTATTACAGAGATCCCTTATCAGGTGAATAAAGCCAGATTAGTTGCAAAGATCGCCGATCTTGTAAAAGACAAAAAAATAAAAGGTGTATCTGACCTTCGAGATGAATCTGACAAAGATGGTATGAGGGTTGTGGTTGATCTTAAAAGAGATTCGCGTCCAAAAGCGGTCCTTAATGCTATATACAAATACACTCAGCTACAAGCAAGTTTCCCTGCAAACTTTGTTGCATTGGTCAATGGCGCTCCTCACACGGTCAATCTAAAACAGATCTTAACAGAATATGTAAAACACAGGCAAAAAGTAATTGTCAGAAGGACTATTTTTGATCTTACCGCAGCCAAAAAGCGTGCACACATTTTGGAGGGGTTAAAGATCGCTTTGGATAACCTTGATGCTGTTATAAAGACAATCAGGGCCAGCAAGACCCAGGAAGATGCGAAAAACAATCTTATCAAAAAGTTCAAGCTCACTGAGATACAGGCAACTGCAATCCTTGATATGCAACTGAGGCGTCTGGCTGCGCTTGAAAGAGAGAAGATTGAACAGGAATACAAAGAGACCAAAAAACTCATCGATCGTCTAACAGCGATTTTGAAAGACCCCAGCAAAGTCCTTAAAATAATCAGTGACGAAGTGACTGAACTGAAAGAAAAATACGGAGACAAGAGAAAAACTAAAATATATAAGTCAAACATTGGCGAATTCTCTGAAGAAGATCTTGTTCCTAAAGAGAGCACGATAATTATGGTCACTAAAACAGGTTATATTAAAAGGGTTCCCAGAGGAACTTACCGTTCGCAAAGAAGAGGAGGAAAGGGGGTAATGGGAATGACTACAAAAGAGGAAGATGAAATTGAACATATTATCTCTGCAACCACCCATGACGACCTTTTATTCTTCACCGACAAGGGAAAGGTTTACGGCAATAAAGCTTGGGAGATCCCGACATTAACAAGACAAAGCAAAGGGAAAGCTTTGATAAACTTCCTCAATATGGATCAGGATGAAAAAGTCCTTACAGTACTTCCAATAAACGATGAGACCAAGATAAAGAACCTAATAATCGCAACAAAGAAAGGCAAGGTCAAAAAGACACGTCTAAAACAATATGAAAACATGAGAACATCCGGACTGATCGCTATTAATCTTAGGTCAAGCGATAGTGTTGTTTCTGTCGCTGGCACTACCGGAAACGACCATGTTCTTCTTATAACCAATGATGGGAAATCTATCCGTTTCCCTGAAGAAAACGCAAGACCCATGGGAAGAGCCACATCGGGAGTTACCGGCATCAATCTTGAAAAGAGTGACGAGGTGATCTCGATGATAGTCTTTCCCGCAAGAAATTCCCAGCCTAAGGATAAAAGAAAAAAACACTTTAGAAATATTTTGGTTATTTCTGAAAAAGGTCTTGGCAAAAGGGTTCCAGTAAGATTCTTTCCTATACAAAAAAGGGCGGGAAAAGGTGTAAAAGCAGCAAGCATCACCGAAAAAACCGGTAAACTTGCCTGTGCTGCCCTAGTAACCCACAGAACCAATTTAATTGTCTTAACAAGCAGCAAGGGTCAAGTGATCAAACTTCCTCTTAAAAATATCCCCAAAATGGGACGTATCACACAGGGAGTGATAATGATGCGCTTCAGTAAAAGTGGTGACCATGTTGCCGCAATGACAACTCTCGACAATATTAAGTGAGAAATTTTTTGAGATCTTCAGAATAAGGATAGTGATGGTCGCTGCGTGGCATCTTTTTAACTACGATCTTTGGATTAACTGAATGGACAAATTTTTCAATAATTTCGAAATTTGCCAGCGGATCATTTTCATTTTGTAAAATTATCAGCTGAGAAGGGGAGAGAAGTGAAAGCCCATTATTATAAAGCTCTCTTGGTTTTTCAGATTCGAATTTCGTTGGTATTCCACATAAAATTACTTTATTAACTTGCTGATGAATTTCGGGTAGCATATTCATCAAAACTCTTGTTCCAACAGACTTTGCAATTACATTAATTTTACTATCGCCAATCAAATCCAAAATTCTCTTCTTCTCTCTTGAAACGGACATACTACCGCCAGACCAATGTTCCCATTCGTGGATTACAACTTCAATTTCCGGAGCTAGATCCTCTATAATTTCCTCCGCCCAATCTTTGTTTCTTGGAGAATATCCCGGCAATATTATCGTTTTCATTCTTTTCCTCCTTTGTCGTGAAAGGCCCTGTGAACATCTTTAAGATGCTTGTGAGTAACATGAGTATATATTTGAGTTGTTTGTATATTCTTATGTCCCAGCATCTCCTGAACTGACCTAAGGTCAGCTCCCGCCATCAAAAGATCGGTTGCGAAACTATGCCTAAGAACGTGAGGTGTCACGTCCTCAGTTATTCCAATCTTTTTTTTGTATTTTTTGATCATTCTTTGTACTGATCTTGCTGAAAGCCGCATTTTATTATCAGCAATTGATGGGTCCATCTTCCCGCTATGACGTACAAAAAGCGGTTTAAAATGATCTTCACGAACGTCAAGGTATTTTTGCAGCCAATCAGCCGCACGTTGTGATAAAAAGACAACTCTGCTTTTTCCGCCTTTTCCGACAACCCCGAATTCTCTTGTCTTAAGATCAATATTGTCCCTATTTAATCCCACCAGTTCACTGACACGAAGACCTGTTGAGTATAAAACCTCCAATATGGCTTTATCACGTTTACCATTGATCTTACTTAAAGAAGGTGCGTTCAGAAGCCTGTCAACTTTTTCCCCTGACAAGAACTTCACTTGTCTGTCGCTTATTTTTGGAAGATCGATCTTGTCTGGACTTAATACGTCAAAATCCCTCTTTGTAAGCCATCTTAAGAAAGACCGGAGAGCTATTGCATGATACCCTTGAGTTTTTCTGGAAAGGCTATCTCCATTCTTATTTACAAGTCTTGATAAAAATATCCTGTACTTTCTTACAGTTTCAGAATCAATATCACTAACATCTCCTTTGAAGTTTTCGTTTTTCAGAAATTTACTAAACCTGTTAAGGTAATGCCGATAATTACGAAGGGTTAAGGGAGAGTAGCCCTTTTCAACTTCCAAATATTCCAGAAATTCCAATGCTTTTTTTTCGACATCAGACGTTATATTTTCACTGGCAGACATAATAGAAAAATTGCAATTGTTATTATAAAAATTTTACACTGAGCTTTGCGAAGTGTCAATATTGTGCGACAATATATTATCGCAATAATTCCTGTCGAAGTCTTCTAGAGCCTACGTAATGAGCAATATTCTCACATTCATCCATATACCTAGCCGGTTTCATTCCATATAGCATATTTTTACCTTCTTCTGAACTCTCATATATTGTCTCTGCAATTCTATCTAATACTTCCTCCATCCACCACCCATTAAGCACCTCTTTTGGCAATTTCCCTTCCAAAATCAGACGTTGTAAACGCGAATAAGATGTCCACTCCCAACCCTCATGCTTTTCGGGTTCCTTCGTTTCAGGTTTGGTTTCAGCATCTACTGCCTCATCAAAAAAAGCAAAATAAGGATATGCACGAATATTTTGTCTCCCTTCTCGGAACAAAATAGGTTGAGATCCGGCCTCAATTAATCTGTTTGGATTTATCAGCATTCCAGTCTCCTGCTCAACTTCAAGCAAAGCTCTCCTAAGAGCGATTTCCATCGGATTTAATGAATTTTCTTTATCTTCTTCCTCTATTTTACCTCCCGGAAAAGTATATTTCCCATCTTCCAATCTTTCTGATAACAAGAAGTATAATCTATTGTCACTTAAGTCATGTTTTACAAATACAACCCAAGTTACTTCAACCACTTTTTGGTCTTCAACTTCAAATAATCGAGGTTGTTCTACAATAAAATTTGGTCTTTCTACTGTCATTACTTTAAATTAAATTTTGGTTGATATACATTCGATCACTTGAACAAATATCTGCTTTAATTACGACAGTAGTATTTTTGTTGATACCATATTCCGCAGCTTATCCAATATTTGGCGATTTATTTTCTCTATAAAGTTCTGAATTAATAATTTCAAATTATTTCTGGTACTCTAACAAAATATAGGTTGTGTTACAAAAAGTGGGGGAGAGAGGTTCGGAAATCACGAATTATTATTGCTAAATATAATATTCAGTATTTTTATTGAAAATAACAATACTGAATTAATTAAAAACATTGCATCATATAATTTTAAAAACACAATACATTGTGCGACGTAGTGTTGATTATTGTTTTTTTTAAATCTTTTATTTCATTTGTCGTACCCGATCACCAATATTTTAAATTTCTAATAGATCTTATAAGTATTGGATTTCATCAAGAAAGAATCATAAAATATTAAAACTTTAGTAGCAGTTGATGATGATCATACAAATGAATAATTACAAAAGAGACAAGTTACCATAAGGTTCAATCATAATTAAATAATGACTTCTAATTATCAATTAGTGCCTAAAATACGGTTTCCTTAAATCGATTCTAAGACGTTTTTATTAAAAAGATGGGTAGTTAATCATTAAACCAATTAGATGTTTTATCCGTATTATTGGCGTTATTTAAATATTTTATTTTTTTACGGGGGAGTGGTTCAGTTATAAAAACGATTCGGCTTATGTTTGGAGGGATGATTTTATAGACATCTTCTAAAAAGGGTAGTAGAAACTTTATAAATTTATAAAGTTCGAAAAATTCGAAATAAAGATCGAAATTATCCATTTTGACTACTCTAACCTAGCCCAAGCACAATGACGTCGCAAAAGTTTCATTGTACGACATATTATAAAACTGATTTTAATACCATTCTTCCAAAATATTTCTTATCATTCACATCTTTCTTAGAGGATTAATAAAAAATATATTCTTTTTATAAGGTCTTATACCCTGAGTTTATTACGTCAATATTTTCATCAAATACGCATATCTTCATGTCTTTTTATGCTATCTTTGATCAGCAATCCTGAGAATATACTTAAAGATATTAAAATTTCTTAAATATTTATCCACATTTGGAGTACAATCCCCGTAAATGATAATCATCTCTAAATATTGAGCCTGATAACTATATCATTATATATCAATGTTATAGAATGAGATGTTCGGTTTTTATTCATTCAGCCTCAATGACTGTAAAATGTGAAAAAAACCTATAATAATTGTGAAAACATATACCTATAAAAAGTCCTATAATATTTATATCATTACGTACCGTTCACCCTCCCCTCTCCTCCATTGGGGTGTACCTATATTATTGGTACATAATCATCAGAAGAAAAACAAAATTAATTTATGAACCCCATGAAGTAGAAAAAACCATTCCTAAAAATACAAGTACACCAAGGATGATGTACTCACGAATCGTGTTTTTGAAAAGCCTTCCTTCTATTTTTGCCTGACCCAATCCTAAAAGCACATATACGGTAATAGTGAGGAATAGTGAGCCTACCACTACACTAACCGGCCAGAAGAAAATTATTATACTCATTTGTACCATTATCAAAGGTGATAGAATTGAAAGCCATAAGACATCCTTTTCCAATACTTTTTTAAGAGAAGTCATCCAATAACCCTGAAGGAAAAGCAAAAATGAAACCGTTCCAATAGCAAGAGAACTGATCAACGGATTAATTCTCAAAGAAAGAATTGCATCATACAGCAGAAAAAAAGTAAAAAGTGTCAAAACAAACCCTACTCCCCTTGCAGATCTCAAAAGGGCAATTGTACGAATGGCTGAAACAGTAAAAATGTTCTGGGTAAGACATAATGCATAGATGCCAGCCCCATAAATTAATAGAACCGGAATTCTTGCATAAAAGTTTGAAGGCACAAGAAACCAGAATATTCCAACTCCAACCGTATAAAGAGTCGGGAGCACGAGCGTAAGCAACCTCGCATCTTTCCTTAAACCTTCTTTTAATGAAAATGAGAATAATGCAAGAGTCAGTACACCTAATATCACTATCTCCCAAAATCTCGAAAAGGCTTCATATAAATTCACCAATCCAAAACCGACAGTTAATAGAACAGAAGTAATAATGAATCGCTGTCTTTTACTCATACGATAACAGGGTTAGGAACCTGATACTTCATCGTCAATATCTGCGTTTGTATAAACACCCTGCACATCGTCATGATCATCAAGGTCATTAAGAAGTTTTAATAGTTTTTGTGCTTTCTTTTGATCACGTATCATCTCTGTAACTTTCGGTTTTTTTACCATACCTGAGGATAATATTTTTTGTCCGTTTTCTTTTAATTTATCCCTATATACGCCAAAATCATTTAACGAAACGTATACATCAACACCCTCTTTGACCTCTTCTACATCTTCTGCCCCTAGATCAATAAGACTCAATATCTGTTCGTCAGTATTACTCTTTTTTTCTATCAAAAAATTACCTACTATATCAAAGTTGTAGGATACAGCACCCGGTCCCGCAAGCCTTCCTCCTCCCCTTTCGAGAATTCCTCCAACCTCCTGACTTGTCCTGTTTCTGTTATCCGTTGCTGTGTCAATCAAAATATTTATTCCATCTGGACCGAAACCTTCATATGTCATTTCGACCAGATCACCCGATTCCTCCCCTTTACTGAGAGCTCTTTCAATATTTGCTTTGGGCATATTAGCCTGTTTTGCAGCATCAATGGCCATTCGCAGTTTATAATTTGTTTCCGGATCATTACCGCCTCCGGTTTTTATCGCAACATAGATCGCTTTAGAAAGTTTAGAAAATATCTTACCTCTCTTTTGATCTTCTACATCTTTTTTATGTTTTACCGTTGATGCGTGCGAGTGTCCTGACATAGTAAGTATTATACCAAATCTAGGTTAAGTTATTCACATCTGCAATTTATTTTGATAATTGAAAATTTTTTTGGCAATTGGAGTACTTGACAAAGTCAATCCTACAAATATACTCATAAGAAGAAAAAGTCTGAAAAGAAATCATACAATGAATGACGACCTGTCCAAAAAAGCAGTTAACGCAGCACTTTGCGGAAACTGGCAAGATGCAATCATCTTCAATAAAAAAATTCTAGACAATTCCCCCGGCGATACTGATGCACTCAACCGCCTTGCAAGAGCATATGTTGAAACAGGTGATATCAATAAAGCCAAAAAAACCGCTAAAAAGGTGACCAGTATTGATCCTTTTAATAAAATTGCGATAAAGTCCTTGGAAAAGTGGAGATCTTTAAAAAACGGTTCCAAAACCATACAAAAGACCTTGCAGGCACAAACATATCTCGAAGAACCCGGAAAAACCAAGATTGTTAATCTCATAAACCTCGGTAAAGAAGACACAATCTCTGTGCTTGATTGCGGTGATGAATTAAACCTGGACGCGCATGGCCACAATGTAAATCTTTCCACCCTAGATGGCAACTATGTAGGCCGCCTGCCAGATGACCTCTCGGCTCGTCTTAGGAAACTTATCAAACTTGGCAATACTTATATAGCTTTTGTAAAAAATTCTGATAAAAATTCTGTCAAAGTGTTTCTGAAAGAAGTTGAAAGGGCAGATAAAGTAAAAGATATCCCCTCTTTTTCTTCAGAAAAGATCGATTATGTATCTTTTACCCCACCTGAGCTTGTCCACGGAGAAAAACCCCAAATAACTGATGATGAGGAGTGATTTAAACTAAATATACCTCAGTACCTATCAACAAAGTCCTGATTTAACGTGATCACAACGTCAAAGTTGTCATTACTTGATCTTTCATAGTCACAAGAAAACAATTTTGAATAATATTCTCCTATCTCAACGTCCTTTGAAGAGACCATACAATTACCTTGTGACTCTTCATTGTTCACTACCTGAGCAACTTTTGCTCCAGTTGCTTCAATTACTTTACCAAGATCAGAACTTACTAATCTGTTTTTGGAATTGTTTATGATTTTAACGATCGAGATGGTACCGGAAATATAGTCATTTGAAAAAGGTGCAATTATTCTCTGATCCAAATCCTTGGTCTTGATATATCCCATTCCCCCACCCTTTAGCTGTTTTTGCGTTAGATAATTGGTATTTTTAAGATCAACAGCTTTTCTATTAGGATTTTTAACACTTGAAGTGAACCTTATAATTTTCAGAAGGTCTTTTCTTCCAATATTAGAAGCTGTCGGACTTAACAATATCCTTACTGCAGACAGTAAATTTCCTTCCAAAAAGCTTGTGTCCTGACTTTCTATGTATAAATAAGTCGGAAGATAAAAATGTCTTGTAACGGTCTCTGCCAAAAGCAATCCTTCTAAACCCTCATTGAACCCTAAATCCCAAACACTTCCAAGCTTCCATTGTCCCAAGTTTCTGGCAACCTCAACTTGAGTTTCAGCAGGGATCATGACACTATATATCTCTTTGGAACCAGGGTCAATGGAAGTGACAACGATCTCAGGATCACTGTTTACAACAAAGCTGATCTTTTTGTCTGTATCCCATTCTCCATCAGAAGAAAAAAAACCGATTAAAGAAATTGTCGTTATTAGTAAAATTGCAATGCCAATGAACTTTACAATTTTAACCTTAATATCTAATTGCTTTTTCTTTCTTTTATTTTTTCTGCGGGCAGGCATAAAAACGATACATTAAATATTAAAAAAAGCACCTTTTATGTTTATTCTTTGATATATATGTATATAAAGAAACTGTATGACCATACTTTCCTAGTCTATACGAATCACTGTGCTGACCTCAATAGGTCAATTTTTCAACTATCATAACAGTAAAATTTAAGTATTTTTATCTTATTCATTATCTAAGCGATCTTTTGCTCCATTGAGATCTTCCGGAAGCTTTGAGCTGACGTTTATGGTCTTTCTGTTTCCCGGATCTATGAAACTTATCTTTTGTGCATGAAGAAAAAGTCTTGGACACCATTTCCTATCATTTCTGGCGGTTTTACGGCCGGCATAAAAACTATCAGCAACCACAGGATGATTGAGGTATTTCATATGGACTCTGATCTGATGGGTCCTGCCAGTTTTAGGATACACTTCAAGAAGTGAATATAGATCTTTATCCTTTTTCAAATATTCAATAACTTTATACTTGGTGAAAGCGTGCTTACCGCCGGGAAAAACACCAAACCTTTCTCTATTCCAAGGAAGTCTGCCAGTTGGTGCATCGACACTTCCCTCCTCCGGACTTACCTTTCCATGAACCAAAGTAATATAGGTTTTTTGTACATTTCTGTTTTTGAATTGTTTCTGAAGATCTCTGAAAGCTTTTTCGTTCTTTGCAATGATCACAAGACCGCTTGTTTCCTTATCAAGCCGGTGTACAACACCACTTCTATATTCGTCGGCATTTGATATCGGAAAATTAAGATTTTTTTTGATCCAATCTTGTAATACCGGACTATCACCGGTGGTTGAAGATGTGTTAGTTATCCATCCTGAAGGTTTCATTAAAACCAAAAAGTTTTCATCTTCTTTGCAAATTACAGGTTTCATGTAAGTATATTTTATCATTAAAAAAGCCGCTTCTGCGGCTATAATTTTTTAATCTTGGATGCCCTTTTTACTTTTCCCTCTTTGCTTTACATTTTGCACAAAATGTGGCTTCCGGAGATATCATCAATCTGTCAGTATCAATAAATTCACCACAATCCTCACAAATCCCGTATTTCCCAACCTTAATTCTGGAAAGTGCCTTTTTTGTTTGTATCATTTTCCTATCTATCTGTTCCCTGATCGCCTTCGTCCTTGCATGACCAAACTGTTCTGCTGCATCTGTGTCCGGTGATGCATTATCATTTATCCTGCTTGAATCGTTGAAAGGATCCTCTTTTTCTACATTCTTCTTGGTCTTTTCAAGTCTTTTCAACTGTTTTTTCAAAAAGGATGATATGGGACTTAAGATCTTACTTGGATATTGAATAATACTTGTTCTTTTCCCCCTTTTTTTATTTTTTTGAGTCTTAGTTTTTCCTTTAGACATTTTTTTATTTGCTCTAAGTCTTACTACGAGATAGATTAAACAATATTAAGAACATGAAAAAAGATATAGAGCTGCTAATAATTGCATCTTTTATACCAACAAAGGATATCATATCAGAGAAAGTTAAAGCAATAACTGTTCTGATCAAAAAATATATCCCTAAAACTGCAAAACCGGAAAAACCGATCCTTCCAGACCTATACCAAGAAAAACTTTTATAGCTTTTGTCAAAAATTATGTATAGTATGCCTGTAATTACTATCTGCAAAACCAAAAGCAAAGAAATATAATTTAAGCTCGATGCAAATTTGTCTAAAAAAATCAACCCTAACCATGGATGTAAAGATATCACCAATGAGTCAGCAAATTCATAAAATGATAGTTTAAGTTTATGGATCGCGTAAACCATACCTACTATCACACCAATAATTGAGAACCAAAACCAGTATTCTGGTAAATACCACAAAGCTACTAGGTTCGCAATAACAACAGATATTGCAACACTAAATCCAGCAGAAAATATCATTGACGCTGAGTAATCGTCTTTAAGTTTATTCCAAAGTATATACAAAAAAATAAAGACCGAAATTAGATTGATAAGTATTGTCAATAACATAATTGTATTTCTCTTAGGTCAATTTTAAAGCAAATGTTGACTTTTCACAAAATATGCATCTATCATATCATTTACATGCTTGAAACACCTCATGTGGTTGTAGGTGCAGCTATAGCTGCTAGTGTTTCCAATCCTATGCTTTCACTTCCTCTTGCGTTAGGGAGTCATTTCCTGCTTGATAGGATCCCCCACTGGAACCCTCATACTTATACTGAAACAGAAAAATACGGAAAAATTAGAAATAGTTCAATGATCATTGCCTCCGTCGACACGGCTATTGCTTTTCTGATAGGTTCGTATATTGCCTATACTTATCTTCCTGATTACAAAATGAGTTTTGTCATCATAACTGCATGTTTTCTTTCTGTGTTACCTGATGTAATTAAATCTCCATTCTATTTAATGAAAAACAAGAATGGTCTTTTGAAAAAATATATAAACTTTGAAAGGTCACTGCAAGTTGAAATTGGAATATATTTGGGATTGCTCACTCAGCTTTTGGTGATAACAACAGGACTCTGGTGGATATTTGGATAGATATTCTTTAGCTTTTTACTCTCTCAACATACTCACCTGTTCGTGTATCTACACTCACTTTCTCACCTTCTTTTATAAAAAGAGGAACCTTGACAGTTAGGCCATTTTCAAGTTTTGCGGGTTTATAAACGTTGCTAGCTGTATCCCCCTTGACCCCCGGAACAGTATCCACTACTTTCAAGGTAACTTTGGGAGCAATATCAATAGAAACAGCCTCATTTTCTACGAACATAATATCAACGGTTTGACCTTCTTTTATATATTGAATTTCATCTTCAACCAATGAAAGAGGTATTTCTACTTGTTCATAGGTGTCGGCATCCATGAAAGTGACTGCATCATTATCTTTGAAAAGATACTGTAATGGTCTTTTGACTGTATCAATTTCTTCAACTTTTACAGTTGAGTTCACGGTTTTGTGAGATTTCACTCCTGTTTTGAGATTGATCAGTTCCAATTTCACACTGGCACCGCCCCTTCCTAATTTCTGATGAGTATATTTATGCACTTTATATGCTTCCCCATCCATTTTGAAAGTTTTTCCGTTTTTTAGATCTGTTGCACTAATCATGTTTAATTATTCCAGAACTAATATTATATCAGCCAATTTCCATTTTTCTGCACCAGTTTATTGTCAAAATATAACTCTCCCCCACTTCGAAGGTCTTTTATCATATCCCAATGAAGGGCTGAATTGTTTTTGCTTAAAGTTTTCGGATAGCCTCTACCCAAAGCAATATGGATGGTTCCACCGATCTTTTCGTCAAAAAGGATATTTTTAACGAATTTATTGATCTTGTAATTATTCCCTAAACCCAACTCTCCAATGAATCTAGCACCTTTATCCATATCTAAAATATTATTGAGGTCTTTTTCATTTTTATCCGATCTCGCTCTTACAACTTTACCTTTTTCAAACTCCAATCTGACTTTGCTGAATTCTCTACCCATGAATATGGCCGGAAAAGAATAAGTGACATGTCCTTCCGCTGAGTTCTCAACAGCTGAAGTAAAGATCTCCCCGTCAGGCATATTAAATTCTCCCCCTGCGTTTTCCGCTTTTCTTGCCTTAACCGAAAGGGTCAGATCAGTATCTTTTGCTAAAATATGCACTTTGTCAGTAGCATCAACTAACTTTCTGATCTTCTCCTGCTCCATAAATTTTTTCTTCCAATCAACATTGTTTATCGCTGAAAAGACAAAATGCTCATATTCAGAAAGGCTCATATCAGTCTCTTGAGCTTGAGCGTTTGTCGGATATTCGGTCACTACCCATCTTAATTTTTGCATACGATAATCTTGAATTGGCTTTGTGGTCAGACTTCTTTGTGCGATCTTTTTTGCATCAACTCCCGATAGTGCTTTTAAGTTGTTAGTAGCTCTTATACTAATATAACAATCCATAGCTTTCATCTCATCCATCGTAGTTTGAGGAAAATTTCTTAACTGTTCATATGACGCGTTCTCAAAAAATATTTGCCCAAACTCATAATCTGAAAAGTGAAGTTTTATCTCTTTTGCACCTTTCTTGATCAGTTGCTCATAAAGCTCCAAGACCAAGGGTTTAGCCACGAAATCGGCATAGATAGCCACATTCTCCCCTGTTTTCACCTTCAGAGAATGTTCAACAATAACCTTTGCCTGTTTTTTTATTCTCGGATCTTTTAGTGACATAATGGTTATTTTATCTTATGTAAGCCAATAATTACAGGATATAAATGAAGAATCTTCGTATTTTTATTGTTCCGTTGTCTAGACAACGGGATTATTACCTTTTTACGTCTTTTCTTGTAAAACCTGTGTATTCTTTTTTCTTCTTAATCAATTTTGGACCCCCAATATACTTTTTTGATCTGCGATCATATTCTTGTCTGACTTTTTAAATCCTTCTATTTATCAAGTTATATCCGTCAGGATATTTCTCCAGTTTGCTTACAACATTGGCTATTGTACCCTTTCCAACTTGCATTTGCTGCCTTATTTCATCATACCCAACTCCATCTCTTATCATCTCCGCAATTTCTATCCTTCTTCCAATTTTGATACGCTCATCATGACTTAATACCGCAAGCATAATATTTTCTACATCATGACCATCTTCTGCTGCCAGAAGAGCAGCTCTTAATCTATTTAATGCAGCGTACAAAGCATCCTTTTTAAGAAATTTATATCTTCGCATACTAATATATTTATAACAAACTAGTTCCGTTGTCTAGACAACGGTATTATTTTATATTTTGATGGTTACGAGAGTGTGCAAATGGTAAAATATATCAGTAACTTGATTAACGTTCGAAAACAAGCTGAGGTTGCGACGTGTCCCTCGAAACTTTAGTGAAGTAGAATACTGGTTACTTGACAAGGCAATAAGATTATTGCAATTAGTATTTTTTATGTTAATTCATTAACAAATTAGCCGAGGTGGCGGAACTGGCAGACGCGTAGGTCTCAAAAACCTATGA
>JAFGPD010000031.1 GCA_016926185.1 Candidatus Woesebacteria bacterium
CCAGCTCTGCTGCAATGGATGACGGATCCGGTCACACTATTGCAGTAAATAACCAAAGAGCTGATGAGACAAGCGGAACCGCTTGGGCATCAGCAGCTGTCACTCTTTCAGGCAGCGGTCAAGAGATCGAAGTTGACTGTACAAAAACCACCATCACAGGTTCACCCGAAACAGATGCTATATATTGGGGAATCAGTATCCCTGCGAGTCAGTTCCCGGGTACTTACACAGGTACGACAACTGTGGCAGCTAAATACAGTGAGGTGGGACAGGGATGGTAATAAGAAAGTATATAGTATTTGGTATCTAGTATTTGGCATATGAACAATGGCTAAATTATTTATAAATGAGGAAGGTTTTAACTGCTTTTTTTACGTCTCTAATTTCAGTTTTTTTATTTTTAGGAGGTTTCTTGGGTTTTGGATACTCCTTGGCCTTGACTGTTGAATCTTCTAAACAAAGTGACGTTTTAGGTGTGGATATTGTATCTTCGGATGTCGATGTACTGGATCTGGAAATCCTCTCAATGGAAGCGCCAAAAATTAATAGTGGGGACTCTGTGAAAGTTTATCTTGATATCGAAAACAAGGCCAACACTCCTTTAGCTTTAGACAGAGTTGAGTTGGAGGTGATGGACCTAAACGAAGTGCCGCTTGAGAGTCTTTCTGATATAACATTATCCAAAATTGAACCCTCAACAACTAAAAAGATACAGGCTGAGTTTGAGTCTAATTTGGAGAAAGGTCAATACAGGATCGATGCTACCGCAATTTTCATGGGTGAAAGAGTTTTTAGCAAAAAGATGATATTAAAAGTAAATGCCAAACCTGCAAAAGCAAAAGAGGATAATGTAGTTAAGGAAATTGAAGAAATTCGTGCTCAAATATTTGGTAGGAGATCGGGATTGATACTAGTGATATCAGGATTGTTGACCTCAGTTATAGTCTTAATATATTATTTCAAAACAGGAAAGACGTTTGAATCTAAACTAGAAAAGAAACTGATAAGATCGTTAAGAGAATATAAGATAATGACTTGGATGATCATTGCTGTTGCTACGCTTGTGATGGCTTTTGGATTCTATCTTTATATAACTTCAAGTTTATAAGTGAATTGACGCACTTTTTACTGTTTGAGATCAATGATATTCTTCGGACTTTGTTTTAAAAAGCGACAAGTGATTGAAAGAACATCCTTGTTTGAACCAGCCATACTCAGAGATATCACACTTCACCGTTTCTGCTACTATATTAATAGGATGAGAAAATTATTTTTGTCATTAGCAATCTTTTTAATATCTCTTTTTGTAACAGCTTCTCAGGCATATGCTTCCTTTGGGATTTCTCCTGCTGATCTTACTTTCAGAAATTTGATACCGGGATCTAGTATTGAAAGAAAGTTTTTTCTTTCAAGGACAGATCTTTCGGAAGATGCGGAAGTTGTTGTTGAAACTGATGTAGAAGGTGCCAATAGCTGGATAGATATTGAGCCTGGTTTTTCTTTTATCATTCCTGAAGGTGAAAAGACAAAAGAGATGAATGTGGTCGTTTCGGTCCCTAAAGATGCACCCCTCAAAAGTTACACAGGTTTTATTAACGTAAAAACTGGCAGTAAGACTGAGGGAGAAGGGGTCCCGATCGTAAACGGGGTTGCGGTCTCTGTGAATTTGGTGACCACACTTTCGGAAGATCTGGAACTGTTGGTGAGAAAAATTCAAATACCGAACATTTTTGTTGGCGATCCTATTAAAATAGTCATTTCTGTAGAAAACCTGGGAAATGTCGCAGCGGTTCCAGATGTGGTCGATCTTTATGTCTATGATTCTTCGGGTAATTCAGTTATAAGAAAACAACTTTCTAATCTTCCCGTAATTGAACCCTCGCAAGTAAAGGAATATTCGCTGAGAGTAGAAAATGATCTGCCATTAGGTGAATATAGTGCCGAAATATTGGTAAAATATAAGGGTAAAGCTATTAGAGAGGAGAGACTGGTATTTTCGGTCACTGAAAGGTTTGATAGGACAAAAACAAGCTGGGACAATAAAAATGCCTCTCTTTTTTTTATGGGAATTCTTCTTGTTATAATACCGCTTCTGTTTATTTTAAGGGCAATTTTGAGGATAATACTAACTAGAAAGGAAAAAACATGAAAAAATTGGTTATATTTTTATTTATTTTTATAGCACTAACATATTTATACAAAATACCTTTTGAAGTTCACGCAGAGGTGTTGGGTACGAGTGTTACTGTTATAGAATCACCCATTGATATAAAAAATATTGAAACAGAAAGTATGGGTCAAGGTAGTGCTATAAGCGCAAGTATTAATTTAAAAAGTAAAAGCAGTGATCCGGAGAACATAGACAGAGTAGAATTAATAATTTCCACACTTGACGGTTCTGTTGTTCAGAAAGATAACGTTGACATTTCTGAAAACATCAATCCTCTAAAAGATCACACATTTAATATTGAGATACCCAGTAGTTTGGTTGCAGGGGAATATGTTGGTTTTTATAAACTATATTCGGAAGATATGCTTCTTGGACAGTCAAAAACTCTGATCACGATCCCGAAACCAATCCCACAGGTGTTGGGTGCTGCTACAGAAAATAACATTAACATTTTATTTATCGCCATAGGTGTAAGTGCAGTTTTACTATTAGTATCTTTAGTGATCTTGCTGAAAAATCCTTCATGGATTAATAAAAAGATAAATTTCGGATGGTCGGATCTGTTCTTTCTGATCACCGGTCTAAGCGCTTTCGGGTTGGGGTTTTGTATCGGTTATTTCAGCACTAAATACTACCTACTGTAACCAGCCGATTGAGAACTTTTGACGTGTAATTTGATATCAATTGAGAGCCTGATCATTTAAAAAGGTAGACTATTTCCGAGACAACTTATTATTCTGTTTAAAAATGTCCACTAGCTTAATAACTCATTTTTTGCTTGTTGGTCTGACAATTCTTGTTATCTAAATCTGTTTTTTATATACTTTGACCAATCTGATAAATGGTTAAAAAGAAAGAGGAAGATGTCAAGAAAAAAGCAAGAGGGTTATTAGGTTTTTTGGCCGATTTTATTCAGGTCCTTCAATTTACCGCCTCTTTAATGAAATATGGAGTAGTAAAAGCTGTTGTTGCTGCCACTGTGGTAGGAAGCGCAAGTTACGTAGGGGTAAAAGTATACGAACAGCAAGTGACAAAAAAACAAGAAATAGCTATGCCATCACCGACTATTGCGTATGAAGACGCTGAAAAAGCAGTTGCTGATAAAGACCAGTTACTAAATGAAATTGTTGAGCTTTTCTCCACATTTGAAAAAAAATGGGAACAGGGCGATATGGCAGGAATACTGGCACTATCTGACGAAGCCCCCACAGCAGAAAATGCCCAGGAACTTGAAAGAAAATACAATAGAATACTTTTAAATTGGAAAATCTTTGATGACATTGAGTTGGTAACTCAAAGTGCGAAATTTAGTGAAGAAAGTACAATTACTGCCCCCCTGACCTATCAAGGGAAATCAGCGGGAAAAATTACCTTTGTTAATAAAGAAGGTAATTGGATGGTGAAAGACTTAATTGACTGGCTTTATTTATTCAAAAGTATAAGTAAAAAAGTACCACAAGAGATAACTTACGTGGTTGATGGAGAAGAAAAAAAGGTGGAATCTTTAGAGTACAGTCCAGCGAGTGTTTATAGTCTTGAGCCATACACATTAAAACTAGAGTTAAAAGGAGGATATGCCTGGTGGGAAGGAAGAATATATTTGAACGGAGAAGAGCTTGCAGAGTCTACCCTTTTCGGAAGTTATGCAACCTTAAGTGAAGGAGCTATACACAAAATTAATCAGGCAAGATCTCAACAAATTGAAATTCGTGGACTAGTAAATAAAAACCCTTATAGAGAGGCTTCCTTTCCCGGATCAATAATTCTCGATTTGTAGATTATTCTCCTCAGGTGGGATTCAGACCTCTACTAATAATTAAAAAAATACTATTTTCCATTTTATTGAGCATGTTTAGCTTTGATTCAGATACGATCCCTTGTAATTTATTCATTTTAATCACACAGTATGTGTACTATAGGGTAATTTGATGGTTTATGTGGTAAAATATACTCTATGCAAATAAATAGCGTTTCAGGCATAATTTATCCTGATATTAAAGACGATCTCTCCGCAGTGGCCAGCCAGGTAGACTTGAATTCTGGCAGTTCTTTATATGGGGAATTAAGTAATGCTAATAGCAATACTCTATCAAGTGACGCAGGAATGAGCAGTAGTGATGATGGTAATGCCTTAATAAATACTACAAATGATCAATATCAGGAAACAGATACACAAAAACTTGCAGCAGGATTTAAAAATGTTTTATTTGACGGAAGTGATAGCGCTTCGGCAAGTGATTTGAAGACAAAAAATATTGATCAGACAAAGATCATTAATAATACTAAAGTTGTTTCTGACACTTCAATTGATCGAACTAATGATGTTAGGCTTGAGGAAGATATCAGCAGAAAGCTGGAAGATTATAGAAGACAGATATTGGATTGGAAAAAGAAAAAGGGAAATTCCAACTTAGCTGATAGTTTTGGATTAGATATGAATGGCGGAGTGAAGAAAGAAAAGACAAGAAATTATCAAAAGCAGGAAAGCAGCAGCAATTATAAATCATTCAAAGACATTCAAAATATTATAAAGACCAACAAACAAACCAATGGCAAGAGTGACGGACAAGATGGAAATTTGCGAGAAACCTTCAATATTGATAGTAAATCTCAGACAGATGGTGGTCGAGACGCCTTTTCAAGATACGAAAAAGACGATGGTCGTGGTGACTTAAAAAATAGATCAAAAAAATTAGGCAATAATAAAAATAAGCTTAATTTTGCAAAATCCAATAAAAAAGACGGCAAAAAAAGAAGATCTGAAAAGGGAGATAGGGAAGATAATAGAAGCACTGCTAAGTTAGTGAAGGATATCACTAAGACTTCGTTGGAGACTTCTTCTGGAATGATCGTGAGCGTGTTGGGTGCTTTATGGGGACTCGTTTCTGGTTTGTTTAGCCAAGACATTCTTTTTAGATTGATCCTGGGAGTAGTCTTGGGGGTTTCTTTCGTTGCTGTTGTGCTTGTAGGGAGCTGAAATATGTATGGCGATCTATTTAATAAATTAATTATAAAATTACGTACAACTTCTCTGAAGAAAATCGCTTTTTTTCAGGCATTTTTAATTACTTCTTATTGCGGTTTTATTGGAATGATTTTTTGGAATGGAGAGAAAGTATTTGGGAAAATGAATAACTTTATTGGACCTTTTCTCTTTTTGCTCCTATTTTGTTTTTCGGTACTATTATCGTTTTTGGCCACATTAGGTTACCCATTTGTACTATTTTGGATCGATAAAAAACCCAAGGAAGCCATTAAATTAGTATTATATACAAGCATGTGGATATTTATATTTTTGCTACTAGTGGCAATCATCGTCACTGTCTTTTAACCTCAAAACAACAGTTCATATTGAAAAACATCAGATATAATAGTTAAGATGTATTTATGCTACTTGATCTTATTAAAAATTTACGAACAGCTCTTCTCATAATTGTTTTTATCGGTTTCATTTTTTTGGGGGTGTTGACTATTTTTGCAGAGCATAAATATTATGTTTTACATTTTGAAGGTAAGTTTAAGTATGCAAAATTGATATATTGGATGGTTGCGATCATGACTGCAGCAGCATTGATGGTGATGTATCGTTTATTTTTCCTGGAAATTTATCCTTCTCCAGCAGTACCCAGTCCCACTGCATACGTATAGATTTCTGATAAAATGATAAATATATGCGATTGGTTGTACAAAGAGTAAATTCCTCGTCGGTTTCTGTTGGAGATAAGAAGATCGGTGAGATAGGTCCTGGACTTCTTGTGTTAGTGGGGGTCGGAATAGATGATGAGGAAAAAGATGCCGAGATATTGGCACAAAAAGTTACCAAAATGAGGATCCTTTCCGATGAGGAAGGAAAGATGAACCTTTCACTAATGGATAAAAAACAAAAGGTGCTTGCCATATCGCAATTTACACTTTTGGCAGATACAAGAAAGGGCAATAGACCCTCATTTATAGAAGCTGCAAAACCTGAAAAAGCCAAAAGACTTTACCTGCATTTCATAAAATGCTTAAAAAATAATGGTCTTGAGGTGGAAGAAGGAGAATTTGGGGAGTATATGAAAATCAACTCAAGTCTTGACGGACCGGTTACAATAATTTTAGACAGTAGAAAAAATGAATGATCAGCAAAACAAAACTGCAACAAAGTCCTTAAAAATTTCTTCCAGGTTTTTTTATGTGGTCAATACGGTCACCAAAGTCTTTCTGACTGCGGCTTTAGTTCCAGCAATATTGGTATTTATGTTGTCAGTTTACAGATATGCATTCACAAGCGGTTATAATTACGGATTGGAGATTGGTGTAAGAGAAACTGAGAATTATTATTTGGGTGAGATCCAGGAGATCAACAACAAGGCTGTGACAACTTATGAAATTGTAGAAGGCAAACCTCCCGCACCTGTCCCTACTCGTAACCCGAGTTTGATCATAAACGTATCTTGGGGCGGTCCTGAACTATGGGAAGAAGTTAATCAAAAAAGGGTGGAATATGGTGTGGGAACGCTTGACCAAAGAGATGAACTTTGTACTATAGCATCGCTTCGATTAAATGAACTACTTGAGTTGGGCAGGTTGGATGGTCATGAAGGATTTGGTAATTTGCAGGAGAATAGACCAGATCTAGAGTGGATATTTGAAAAGTATGGTACTATTGCAGAATTTCTTGTAGCTGGTGCTGAGACAGCTACCGAGGCAGTTGATCTCTGGGATAATACCTTGGGTCATAAAAAACTTCTGACTGGCGGAGAATATGTCTGGGGCTGTACTTATGCACAAAACGGATTTGGTGTGGCAATTGCAGCATTTTGATATACTCTTTAAGTCATGTTACCACTTAGCGATACCCGAGGAACAAAAAGATTTGCATTCATTACACTACTTATAATAGTCATTAATGTAATTGTCTTTTTATTTGAGCTTGGCGCACCAGATACTGAAGAATTTATGCTCAATTGGGCACTGGTCCCTGCAAATGTAAATTTTGCTAGCGTAGAAAGTTTGAGCAGGTTTATCACAAACCAATTTTTACATGCCGGTTTTGTGCATATCATCAGTAATATGTGGTTTCTTTGGATATTTGGAGATAATGTGGAAGAAAAGTTCGGGAGCATTTTATTTCTTTTAATTTATCTTCTTTCAGGTGTGATCGGTGGTTTTTCCCAATATATATTTGCTCCCAGCTCAGAAATTCCAATGCTGGGTGCAAGCGGTGCCGTTGCTGGTATCTTAGGCGCTTACTACGTATTTTTCCCTCATCATAGGATCAGAACACTAGTCCCTGTTTTTGGGTTTGTTCGAATTGTATCAATTCCAGCTTCGATAATGCTCGTCTATTGGTTTCTGACGCAAGTATTTTCAGGTGTTGGGTCAATTGGTTATGCTGCGATGGGAGGTGTTGCCTGGTTTGCGCACGTCGGAGGTTTCGTTACAGGTTACGTTGTTGCAAAGATATTTGATAGTGTTCATATCGTTGAATATATCGAAGATGAAAGTCTTTTATAGTCATTGAGGATTCATTTTAGCAATTGTTTGCTTTTGAGAAATTCTTCCAGTTTCTTTTTTGAATTATGATTCCTACCCACTGAAACAAAAAGAGTATTTATCTCTCCCCAATACTTTTTTGGAATGATCTCCATTAGTTTTTCTTCTGTTTGGTCAGGGTTTTTTGTATTGACCCAGCCTATGAGGTTACTGATCCTGTGGACATGAGTGTCAACTGCAATTGCAGGTTTTCCAAAAGCACGATTTAAAATAAGGTTTGCGGTTTTTCTTCCCACTCCTGGTAGGCTGACAAGGTTCGACCTTGTCACTGGTACTTTGCTATCGAATTTTACAATTAGAGCTTTTGTTAGCTTTTTAAGATGTTTTGCTTTGGTTTTGTAAAAACCAACAGGATATATCAAATCTCTAATTTCTAATTCACCTAATTGATCTAATTTTTTGATGTTCGGTGCTTTTTTAAAAAGACGTTTAGAGGCATCAAGTGTTGTCTCATCTTTTGTTCTTGAGCTCATTATTGTTGAGACAAGTGTCTTGTATGGATTTTTGTGAAAAACCTCAAGGGGAACATTTCGAGGTTCTTTGGAAAAAACCTCAAGGACCTTTTGAAGATTTTGAGGTGTTTTTTTTGACATGCTTATGGTTACAGAAAAACCCGCACCTTAAATTCTTTTAAAAACTTAAGCGGTGCGGGTGATTTTGGATTTCGGAAATTTACTCACCATCCTTTTTCATCTTTCCGATCTTGAACATAGTAGTTCCACAAACTTCGCAAACCGCTTTGGTTGCCGGTTTACCATTCTTCATGGTCACCTCTTGGTGATCTTTACCTTCTCTGTGGTCTCTACATTTTACACAATACATTGACATAATTAATCACCCCCCTTCGCCCTCCATAGCTTTAGCGACGGAGGGTCCCTTGCAAATAAAGATTTTTAAAGATAGTAAGGGCTTGTTCCTTACACCGGATTTCGGTGGGACAAGTTCCCTTTTTCAATCCTTGAGGCAATCTAGCCTCGACGTATTAAGTATATCACTATCTCTAGGCTCAGAATAAAAGCTGCTAGGCTCAGACTTTTCACAAGATGTCTTTTGATTAGCCTCAAGTTTTCATATTCTGCCTTATTCATGGGTTTTTTTGATTTCGTGCGTGAGATCGTTTTGGCTGAGGCTGATTTTCTAGATTGCTCCTTGACAACCTTCTTTTTCGAAGCTGATTTAGAGACTTTATAGACTTCATCAAGAGAAATTTTATTGGAGGCCAGAAAGGGATGTTTGACTGTTTTCTTTTGTCTTTTTGTTCTTCGCTTTGCCATACTTATAGACTTGGCTTGCATTGTAGTTTAATACTAACTAAAAAATCAAGCACTTCCTTGGTAGTTTTAATGTCGTGCCTAGTAATTTTTACTTGAAGTTTTTAATAAAATTATTTAACTCCTCGAATGAGCTTACGATTAGATCAGCAGATTCTAACTCTTTCTCAGTGTGAGTTGTGGTGATTCCAATAGTGAACATTTTAGCTGATTTTGCTGAAGTTATTCCCGATAACGTGTCTTCTATAGCAACACATTTTGACGGTTCGATTGCCAATTTGTTTGCAGCTTGCAAATAAATTTCGGGATGGGGTTTTCCTTTCACGATATCTTCTGCTGTAATAATTGCAGAAAAGTATTTTCTAATTTTTAGAGTATCCAAAACGAAGTTAGTATAGGGGATTCGTGCACTTGTGGCTATAGCTAATGGAATCTCTAATTCATTTAGTAAATTTAATATTTTTAATAGTCCTTTTGTTGGTGTTATTTTATCTTTGTAAATATCAATCGCAATTTTTACCCTTTCTTTCGAATACTTGGAAACCTCTATATCATTTAACTCTCGTTTTAAAAGATAATTCAGAGTGTCCTTTTCGGTGCGTCCGAATACTTTATGTTTGAACTCTTCTTCTGTGACCATAAATCCGTACTTTTTACACATTTCTCTCCACGACTTCTGGTGAATTCTTTCGTCATCTACTATCACACCATTCATGTCAAATATCATCGCTTTATACATAATTGGATTGTATCATCAATGTTGATAGGGTTTTAAATAGGTTCTGATATAATAGCTTTGTGGAGGCTCAATACATTATTTTAATAATTTTCGGAGTTTGGTTACTTGTTATTACGGGGCTTTGGTTAAAATTGTTTTTAACTTTCCGAAAGCTTACTAAGGATATTAAGGATGGAGATCTGGTCAAAATACTTAAAAAGATCCTGAATACCGGAAAGGAAAATAAAAAAGAAATAAAAGAGCTTTTCAAAGAGATCGAACGAGTTGATGAAGAGAACAGGATCAATTTACAAAAGATCGGATTGGTCAGATTTAATCCTTTTAGAGAATTGGGGGGAGATCATAGTTTTTGTTTGACTCTATTGGATAAAAACGATAATGGTTTTATAATTACGGGGTTACATACAAGAGAGCGGACCAGGGTCTATCTTAAGGATATTCAAAAGGGTAGATCTGCGGTAAAATTATCTAAGGAAGAAGAAAAGTCTTTGAAAAAAGCGATAAATAGTTAATATTAAATAGTTAATATAATAGATATAAATTATTTTCGCGACAAATGATTTTTACTTAATCTCCAAATTGGATTTGGAGATTTTGCTCGATAAATGCAATAATAAATGATATGAAAATTAAATCATCCGGATCCAAAAAGACAAAGAGCTTAATGATAGTTTTAAGTTTCCTGGGGTTGTACCTAATTTCTACAGGTGTGTCTTGGGCAATATTTTCCTATATCAAGGGTGAGCCGATCGGGGGAAGAAGTCTGGAAGGTATTGATAAGACTAGATCAGAGATCTCCGACCTTCCAAAAACCGAGGAATGTCCCCTCAATGGAATGATGTATAGCGAGCCTGAACGCGGTATATGGGAAGAGAGAAGACCGCTTGCCGTAATAATAGAAAACAGCCATGAAGCAAGACCGGTTGAAGGTCTGCACCGAGCAGATATTGTCTATGAAGCTGTTGCTGAGGGAGGTATAACAAGATTTATGGGTGTGTTTTATTGCGGCGCATCAGCCGAAAATGTAAGGCTTGCTCCTATCAGAAGTGCAAGGATCTACTTTATCAACTGGGCTGCTGAGTATGGAAAAAATCCGATATTCACCCATGTTGGTGGTGCTAATAATTTCTGTGCAACCTGTTTTGGGAATGTTAAGCCAAGAGGCCAAGTTGATCCAAGAGTGATGGCCTTGGAGGAGCTGGTTGATCTGGGGTGGAGAGTAAGGGGCGGAAATGATTTTGACACAACATTTGATTCAGGTTATCCAGTATTCAAAAGAGATCCTGAGAGACTCAACGGTTATCTTGAAGATGGGGAAACGCTTGCGACTGAGCATACTGTAACCTCATATACAGATGATCTTTTCTCACAGGCTGCTGAAAGAGGTTATAATTATGCGGATTCAGATGGAGCAGCATGGAATGAAGATTTCAGGTCGTGGAAATTTAAAGACGGATCTGCTTCAACCAGTCCCACTGCCAATGAGATATCCTTCGGTTTCTGGGAGGATTCGGAAGTATTTGGTGACCTTTATGATGTTACTTGGAAGTACGACAGTAGCGAAAACATTTACAAAAGAGAAATTGGCGGCGAACCGCAAGTAGATAGGATCACCGAAGAACAGTTCGTCGCGAGCAATGTTGTTGTGCAATTACTTGATGAATACACGGGAATAGATCAGGAAAAGCATGTTTTTTATGATACAATCTCCTCAGGAGACGCTTTGGTTTTTCAAAATGGTGATGTGATAGAGGGGACTTGGGAAAAGGACTCACAACTGGATAGAACGATTTTTTATGACGAAGACGGAAAAGAAATTGAGTTTGTAAAAGGAGTAATCTGGATAGAAGCGCTGCCTGATGGTAATACTGTAAATTACTAGACACTTCCAGTATCAGGTGGTAAAAATTGAAAAACTGCCCCGAATAAAGTTATTTTATGGCTGATCTAAACGACATAATAACCTCAAGAGTAAGAATAAAAGTGCTTGAGCTTTTCTTTAGCAATGTTAAGGAAATGTATCATGTGCGAGGTATAGTGCGTGCTGTCAAGGAAGAGATAAATTCGGTCAGAAGGGAACTGAAGCGTTTTGAGAAAGCAGGTGTACTTAAAAGTGAAGAGAGGGGGAATAGGCTTTATTACTCAGTAAGAAGCGACTATGAATATTTCGGTGATCTCATCTCGATCGTCGCAAAATCGACAGGTTTGGGTAAAGAGATAAACGAGAATCTAAAGAAGATAGGCAAGGTTTCTTTTATAATGTTTTCCGGGAGATTTGTAAGAAGAAGAAGTAGAAAAAAAGATGACGATGTTGATATTCTGATCGTAGGTGATGTAGTCTTGCCTGAGCTTGCAGCAATTATCAGAAAAGAAGAGTCTAAGAGAGGAAAAGAGATAAACTATACAGTCATGAGCAGAGATGAACTGCTTTTCAGAAAGAAAAGAAGGGATCCTTTTCTTCAGAGTGTTTTGTCGGGAAGTAGAGTGATGATCTTTGGAGATGAAGAAGACCTTGTCAGTTAATTCAGTCTTTAAGCTTTCACGATCGATTTTTTTAAAATATTATAAATTGTAATTAATTTTTTATCTTTCATTCATATATGTTGAATCCATTCAGAAAAGTAATTTTGATCTTTATTCTGACTGCTGTGGCTTTGTACATAAGCATTCCTAAGGCCATTCCAATAGACCTTACGGGTATTGGGATAGATTTTAATGAAACTGTTTACAGAAAAGATCTAAACATATCTTTTGCTGGTATTGATATTCAGAGGAATTTCGATCTAAAACTGGGGTTAGATCTTGCGGGGGGAAGTCATTTAGTATTTGAGGCAGACACCTCGCAGCTGAGTGCAGAAGAAAGAAAAACTGCAATAGAAGGCCTTAAGGAAGTTATGGAAAGAAGGGTTAATCTCTTTGGTATATCCGAGCCTAATGTCCAAACCTCGACTTTTGAAAATCTGGATAGGATAATTGTCGAACTTCCTGGAATTGAAGATACTAATGCAGCGATCGATTTGATCGGTCAGACAGCCCAGCTTGTTTTTGCTGAAACTGGAACTGAGGAAGAACCGGGTCTTTTTCCCACAGAACTGACAGGAGCAAATCTAAAAAAATCACAAGTGGTTTTTGACCAAACAACCGGGCAGCCAGTTGTTGGAATAGAATTCGATGAGGAAGGATCCAAAAAATTTGCTGATCTAACCGGAAAAAATATAGGTAAACCTCTTGTGATACTTTTAGACAATCAGGTTATTACTGCTCCAGTTGTGCAAGATCAGATCACTGGAGGTCAGGCACAAATTTCCGGAGATTTTGATACAGAAACAGCCAGAAATCTATCAATCCAGTTGAATGCGGGAGCATTGCCTGTTTCAGTAAAGCTTGTTCAGGAAAAAACCGTAGGCGCGACTTTAGGGGACGATTCCGTACAAAGAAGTGTAATTGCCGGCCTGATAGGACTTTTGATGGTTCTACTATTTATGATTTTGGTTTATGGCCGCCTCGGTTTGATCGCAGATGTAGCCTTGGTTATTTTTGGAGTGATAACTTTGGCATTATATAAACTTATTCCTGTTGTTCTTACTCTTCCAGGAATTGCCGGATTCCTGCTTTCTGTCGGGATGGCGGTTGACAGCAACATCTTGATCTTTGAAAGGTTTAAAGAAGAAAGACTAAAAAGGAATTTCAAAGATGCCTTGGAAGTATCTTTTGGGAGAGCATGGGATTCAATAAGAGATGCAAACGTAGCAACACTGGTTACGGCATTCGTTCTGGCCAATCCCTTGGATTGGTCGTTTCTGCACACTTCAGGCCCTGTCCGGGGCTTTGCAATTACTTTGGCTTTGGGAATTATAATAAGCACATTCACAGGAGTGACTGTAACAAGGAATTTATTAAGGGTTTTTATTAAGGTTAAAAAAGCAAGAAAATGATCGATTGGCTGAAATATAAAAAAATCTATTTTCTAGTGTCATTCATTGCAATAGTTGTGGGAGTATACTCGCTTTTTAGATGGGGACTTAATTTGTCGGTTGATTTTACAGGAGGTACGATCATTGAATATCAGACAGTAGAAGGCTTTTCTGTGGAAAAGGCGGAAAAGCTGTTAGATGGATCAGAGTTTGAACTTAATTCTGTACAAACTACTGACGATGGAACCGTGATCTTTCGATTGCAACCCATCGATGAGGAAAATAGGGATAAGGTTGCCAGTATTGCTGCTGAAGCTGTCACTTTAGATGATATTGAAAACGCAACAAACTCTTCGAAAATTGCATTAAATGAATTAAGGTATGAAACTGTAGGTCCAACAATTGGCCCGGAACTGGTCAGAAAGACTGTTTATGCAATATTAGTATCAGCAGGAATAATACTTTTATGGGTTGCGTATCAATTCAAGGATCTTAGATATGGAGTATCAGCAATTTTTGCAATGCTTCATGATAGCTTTATTTTGATCGCTTCATTCTCTCTTTTGGGTCACTTTTTTGATGCAGAGATAGATTTTCTTTTTGTGACCGCACTTTTGACAACATTATCATTTTCAGTTCACGATACAATAGTTGTGTTTGATAGGATCCGGGAGCTGGGTGGTAACGATATTGATGATATTGTTGCCGTGTCAAACAAAGCCCTCACAGAAACGATGGTCCGATCTCTAAATAATTCTTTCACAATAATATTTATGTTAGTTGCGCTTCTATTGATGGGTGGTGTAACTATTAAATGGTTTGCCGCGGCACTTTTAATTGGGACGGTTTTGGGAACCTACTCGTCACCATTTGTTGCAGTTCCTTTACTTGTGACTTGGGACAGTGCTATTGGAAAAATAAAGAAACTTTTCAAAAAGTAGTATAGAGTGGCTATTTATGGAAAATAAATATAAGAAAGCAACTTTTTCGGGAGGATGTTTTTGGTGTACTGAAGCGGTTTTTGAGAGGCTTAAGGGTGTAAAAAAAACAGTTCCGGGGTACACGGGAGGTGATAAAAAAGACCCCAGCTATGAAGAAGTCAGTTCAGGTACGACAGGGCATGCGGAAGCAGTTCAAATAACATACGATCCGAGCGAAATAAAATACGAGGATCTTTTATACGTATTTTTTAAGACTCATGATCCTACTACATTGAATAGGCAGGGTAATGATGTTGGTACTCAATACCGTTCTGAGATCTTTTATCATAGTGGTGAGCAGAAAAAAGAAGCTGAGGAAATGCTCAAAAAGCTCAATAGCTCAGGGCAGTACGAAGATGACATAGTGACCAAAATAAGTCACATTCGCGAATTTTTTCCTGCCGAAGATTACCACCATAACTATTATGAAAACAACGAAAACAAACCTTATTGCAGGTTGGTTATTGACCCAAAGATAGAAAAATTACAAAAAGAGCTCAAGAAGTATTTAAAGTAAAGAAATTATTTTTTTGCGATCTTTTTAAGCTCAGAAAGCAAAGCCTCTTTTTGGTTGGGTACCTTTTTTTCTACAACTTTTTCGTATAGATCATCTAAAACATCACCAACTTCAGGTCCAGGTTTTAAGTTCATTTTCTCCATTACCTCATCACCGGATATTTTGAGATCATGAACCGTAAATGGCTGTTTTTGCACCTCGACAAGTCTTTTTTTAAATTCCTCTAGGCGCCATGATGTTTCTGCAGCGCCACCCCCCAATCTGTCTCCGGTTCTCAGGTCCAACATATCAGGGACATTTTCAATATCAACTTTTCGGATGAATCTTCTTATTGCCGAGTCAGTTTGATCTTCGTTTACTGTGAAAAGATGATACCGGACAAGTTTGAAAAATTTCTCAGCCTGAATTTTACTGAACCTTAATCTTTTCGCAATATTTTTTGCCATTCTTCCTCCTACAACTTCGTGACCATAGAAAGTTATTGTTCCACTGTCAAGTTTTTTGTAGGTTTTTGGTTTACCAATGTCGTGTAGTAATGTTGCTAATCTAACAAGCGGGTCTGGATTTTTTTCAGCAGCGAATTTAAGAGCGCGCATACTGTGAGTACCAACATCGTAAATGTGATGTCTGCCTGGAGATTTCTGTTCAACACCAAAAGTTTGTTCAAACTCCGGAAGGACCTCTTTCATAAGACCAACTTCCCGGAATATCTTCATGCCGTTGTAAGGATTAGGAGATGCCAGAGTTTTTAATAGTTCATCACGGACACGCTCCTTGGATATATTATGGATCTTTCTGGAAAACTCTATTATCGCGTCTTTTGTTTTTTTCTCTATTTTAAAACCTAATTGTGAGGCGATCCTAACAGACCGCATCATTCTAAGCGCATCTTCACTAAAACGCTCTCTCGGGTCTCCTACTGCACGGATAAGTTTTTTCTCGATATCCTTTTGGCCTTCGTAGGGGTCGGTTAGCTGAAAGGTAAAAGAGCAAGAAGGTGAAAGGGTAAAAGTCAAAAAATTGCCCTCTTTACCATTTTGATTTTTGACCTTACCAAGAGCCATTGCATTAACTGTAAAATCCCTTCTTTTTAGATCTTCTTCAAGGGTCTTCCCCCAACTAATTTTGTCAGGACGTCTTGAGTCGGAATAGCCCTGTTCAGTTCGAAAGGTAGTTATTTCGTAAGGTCTTTCGCCTTCGATCTTGCTGGGAATTCCCACTGTACCAAAATCGTTTGTATAGTAAGCATCATCAGCATCAAATATTTTTAATATTTCATCAGGGGTTGCATTAGTGGTGAAGTCCCAATCGTAAACCAACTTCCCCATCAAAAGGTCGCGGATCGCGCCACCTACGATGTAGGCTTC
>JAFGPD010000032.1 GCA_016926185.1 Candidatus Woesebacteria bacterium
ACGGCCTACGTAGGTTCGAACCCTACCCGCAACACTTCACTTTGCTCAGTGTAAACACTTCGGTTTGCTCAGTGCAGGTACTCGTTTCGCTTAAGTGCAGGCACTCTCTGTTTTCGGTGTATACACTCGATCCATTCAGCGTAAATACTTTTTAAATAGTAATGGAAATATTACCCATATGCAGAGGATGTAACAGAACACTTGCACTTTATTAGAAATTACTATCGGAAAGGCTAATCTTATTAGATTTTGATAAAAGGATCATTATAAAATTTTGACCCCGCTTGGAGTGGGGAAGCACGCTTTCCTGGTATGAACCAGGTGGGTGGGCTCAACTCTTCAGCCGAAGCTTCAGAGCAATTCGCTTTGGTCAAAAGCAAGCTTTTGACCAAGTCTGACTCGAGATCAGACCTCCCAGTATGCTTTTCGGTCAGGAAAGAATATCCCGACACTCTTCTGCAGGGTCTAAGTTAATATTAACATATTTGGTCAATTTAATTCGAGGGAAAAATGACGTTTTGAGTATTGGGTAATATTTCCTAGTTATACTATCTGGGCACTAGGCATTAGAAGTGTTAAAACAAAATTCATAACAGGAGTTATCACCATGAACGCGGGAGATGTTCCGCCAAAGATCGGGAAAATCATAAAAAATAGTATTAACGTTCCATATCTTTTCAGGAAAAGATCAGCCTCTTCTGCTTCTTCCTCAGGAAGAAGGCCAATAAGGATCTTTCCACCATCCAGAGGGTGGATTGGTATCAGGTTGAAAACTGCTAAAACAACGTTTATTTGAATGAAAGAAAGTAGAAATTGTGTTATCAAAGGACTTTCATAAAAAGGATTTACCAAGACCCTTGCGATTATATTGAGGACGATCGAACAGGCAACTGCGGTCAGCAAATTTGATACGGGTCCGGACAATGATATTAAAGCGGCATCTTTTCGCGGGTTTTTGAGATAAAATGAATTAAAAGGAACAGGCTTTGCCCAGCCAATGACAAAAGGTGAACCCAGTATTATCATGGTCAATGGTATTAAGATACTTCCGTAAAGGTCAATATGTGGCAGGGGATTGAGCGTTATGCGGCCTGCGGCTTTAGCTGTTGGATCACCCAGTTTATTAGCCATCCAGCCATGAGCCATCTCATGCACAATGACCGCGAATAAAAGTGTAATAATTTGTATAGGTATTGGAACGCTCATTTTTTTGATTTTGATAATTTATATCTTTACTAGTATAATTTACAACCGTATATTAGAAAAGTATCTATTATTTAGTATATGATGCTAATATACGAATTTATGCAAATGCTGCGAATGTTTACAAATATTTCTTTGTAGCATCAGCAATTTAATTATCCTGAATATTTTGTATTTATTTGTAGCATTCGCATTCATTAGTTGATTAGAATTATTAAAATGGCAGTTTGTCAGATCTGTGGTAAAAAAAGAGTTGTAGGAAGAAGCCAAAAGCACAAAAGAGGTGTTGCGGGTAAGCGTTGGAAAAAAAGAGCTCAATCAACACCAAGGACCTTCGAACCCAATATTCAAAGCAAGAGAGTTACCATCAATGGAGAAGAGCAGAAGATGAAGCTCTGCACAAAATGCATCAAAGCCATAAAAAACAAAGGAAAGGTAAAAGACTTCAAAAACATTTCGGTGGTTTAAATAATACTTGTCGATATACTATTTATGAATGAAAGAAATATTCCGGGTGAAGACAATTTTAAGCATAGTTCAAGAGGGCCAGGTGTTGAACCGGAGCATATTAGTGATGTTGCTAGTAGAGTTTTTCGTAACGTTGTAGAGAAAGCAGGAAAACAGGGAAACCTTCCAATTGAATTTCAAGAACAGTTTGATGAGATAGTCCAATCGGAAGATGAATCTACTTCTTCTCATGAGTAAATTCATAATTAGGATAGGCTTCGGTGAATTGTTCCCAGCTTACAGGATTTTTTCCTTCCAGCTGTACTTCGTCTAAAACCAGCATACCTTCTTCGATATGGGACTTAAGTAATTTTAATCTTTTTGCTTGCCCTGATGATTCCAAACGAACAAAAGTCCAAGCTTGAGGCCATGGCTGCATTGCCCTGATGAAGTTGTGAATAGTGACTGGTGAGTAGTGTGTTTTGTGACCTTTCATAAATGGAATTTCCCAGTTACCTTTATAGGTAAGGCCCTGCAAGATTGCGCCGAGTGCTTTTGGATCAATGAAGGCGTCAGATTTTTTTATCATTTTGGTGAAGGTCGCTTTTCCGTGATCTTGTTTTTTAATATGAATTTTACCTTCAATGTAGGCAGGAATTAGGGTTTCCAAAACCTCTGCAGAGCGCAGGAAAAGTCTGTCCCTCAGAGTCTCCGTTGTGTCATTGTCATGAACATCTTCGGTAAACTGGGAGATTATTGGGCCATGGTCAAGTTGTTCGTCCATTTTCATTATTGTCACACCAGCTTTATCTTCACCGCTTACTAATGTTGCCTGAACGGGAGAAGCACCCCTAAATTTTGGTAACAGTGATGGATGAATATTGATCATTCCGTAGGGGAAATAGTCGATGACCTTTTGCGGGATAATCTCGCCATAAGCAGCAAGGATCCCGATGTCTGCTTTTATTCCCTCATTAATAAGATCAAGGGATCTGAAAAAGATTGGCTTTTCTCTTTTGTGTGCCCAGTCATCAACAGCAGAATATTTCAATAGCTTTTTCCTTCCGGAAGGTTTTGGTTCTTGGGTAACAACCGCTGCAATAGGAGATCCATGATGATCCTTGAACTTTTTGTGCAAGTTCTCAAGAACTGGTACGACATAATCCGGTGTTCCGAAAAATACTATATCCATTATACTAATCAACTAATATGTGCTAATGATACTAATAATGCTAATGAATTATAGTATCATTTTTTATCTATTCGAATAACTCTTTTGGGTTTTAGATATTTATTTCTAAAGTTTACTAAAAGACCTAATTTTATCTTGGACTCTTGCAAGTATCTTTGCAACTGATAATAATCACTTTTTGTGATTATTCTCTTTGCTTTTACTTCTAAGATAATTTTATTATCAATAATGAAGTCCACAATATTTCCACTATCAGATATTAAAAACTGTCTCTTATATGATATTTTTGATTCTCTGAACCTCTTTTCCAATAGGTCAGAGTATTGTTTTTCTTTTGCATAAATTCCAAGCTCATTTTGTACTGAAAAGCATATTCCTAGGATTAAATAAGATATTTTCGGATAAATTAGGGAGTCGACTTTAGGTGGCATTATTCGTATTTATTAGTTGCATTTGCATTCATTAGTAATATTGGTATCTAAAGAATATCAACTTTTTCCCATTCTTCGCCGCTGACTTTATAGAGTGGCTTTTCCTGTTCTAAAAGTCTATCAACAAAAAGAATACCCTTTAAATGGTCTATCTCATGTTGGATTATTTGGGCTTCGAAATCTTTAAATATCTTTTCAACTTTTTCGCCTTTTTCGTTCAGGTAACTGATCTTTATTCTATTAGGTTTTTTGATCGGACCGTAATAGTGGGGGAGAGAAAGACAGCCTTCCATAACTTCCGGTTCTGTCTCATTATTTCTCTTCTTAACCTTATTGCTTGAGCCTTTTTTTGATTTTTGTATTTTATCTTTTACATCTTTTATCCAAATTATTTTCGGATTTATCACTATTGTGATTTTTTTCTCAGGCTTCATGGCAAATATCTGAAAACTTTTTCCTATCTGAGGCGCAGCAAGCCCGACCCCTTCAGGATCTTTTTGAACAATCAAGGTTTCTTTAAGGTCAGCGATCAGACTTTTTATCTTTTTATCGATCCTTTTTACCGGTTTTGCTTTTTTTCTAAGGATGGGATCTTTAACGTTTACGATTTTTTGTATCATATTTATTATGGAAATCGATTTCTATGGTGAAATTATATCAAATAATCACATGAAATTATCTTAAGACCAGGTTATTGATACTTGGAGATCATTTGTTTTCTTCGATGAACTGTACGGCTTCCTTGTAATTCGGATTGATATTTTTCAAAATGAACTCGGCTTGTTCAATAGCTTTATCTGTCTCACCAAGCTCTTTCAAAAGAAGTGCATAAGCATATCTTGCCTTTTCGTAATCAGGTTTCATTTCGATCGTTTTTTCCAGTGTTTCTTTGGCCTTTTGAATATCTCCGGCCCTTGCGTAAACAAGCCCCAAGTTATACCAGAGTTTTGCCTCGGTTGGAGCCAGTTCTATAGTTTTGATCAGAACATCGCGAGCAATCAAAAGCTGATTAGGATCGAAAGTAGATAGTTTTATGTACATACTGGCTCTTTTTCTTTGTATATTGACATCCTTTTCTGCGAGGTTAACAGCAGTGCTGCTGGCTTTGATAGCTTCATCAAAGAATTGTATTGCACGCTGGTCTTCGGCTTCCGCAAGTCTGAGGCCTAGATTCAGGTTTGCCTCGGAAAGTTCGGACCAGAAGACCGCTTCCTTTTTGGAAATATCCACTGCCTTTTTAAGATATTCCAGAGCTTTCACTGAATTCCCAACATCATTATGTGCTTTACCCTGTCCATAAAAAACATCTGCATTCCAGTAGCGGAAGATAGATATGAGAAGGTAAAATGCAACGATCGCGGTTATGGCAATTGTGGTTTTCTGAGAGGATCCAATATCCCTGATCTCTGTATTGCCATTTTCTGATTCTTTTGTTTCGATACCAACTGAAAATGCGGGAAGCATGAACATCATCAGATTCACAGGAACGACCGAGAAGCCAAAGAAGTTGGTGATGTAAATGGATATCAGCCCGGAGAAAAAAGAAAAATGCAGATACGATAATATCTTGTTAGTACCTTTGAATTTTTTGAATATTTTGGAGTTTATTAATGTGAAAAGTGCCATTGTCAGGATCATTACCAAATAAGAACCGATGCCGAGGGTACCTGTTGTTGCTGCGTAATTGAGATATTCGTTATGGGCTTTATTGTACAAAAAGTCCCATTCTGAAACCAAGTTGTGCTCCACCGGGCGAAAATTGTAATAAGAGTAAGCAAAAGTTTCGACTCCTGTTCCAAGGATGGGATAGTGTTTCCAAACATCGAGCGCTCCGGTCCATACAATCTTTCGTATCTCTGTAGAGCTGCTACCTCCAACTTCGATAAGCGGTCCTTGATATTTTTCTTCAGCGATAGAATCTGTTTCCTGTTGCTGCTTCGAATTCACTCTTTCGGTTAATTGCCTAAAGCTGGGTGTCCAAGGGGTTCCATTGTAGGCAGTTATTGCCAAAAGAAATACACCTATTACAAAAGATCTAAAGACCACATTTTTAAAGTCAGCCTTTTTAAAAAAGTTCCTGAAAACGACCAGCACCCAATATATCAGGGTCAATATTCCGAACCCGACTAGACCGGAACGCGATTTGGTGTAAATTAGCACAAGATAATAAACACAGGACAGAAATATCCATATCCAGGAAGAACTGAATATTTTTTTTGCCAGACCCTGTCTTTCCTGATCATAAGCTGGCTTGAACTTGGAGCTCAATGCTTTTGACCAGGCAATAGGGATGAGAGTAATTACAAAAGCCGCAAGCCAGTTAGGCTGACCAAGTGTTGAAAAGACCCTATTTTGCACATCCTGGACCCAAATGTGTGCATCTATCCCAAAATGCTGCAGGATCGCATAGATAGAAACGAGAAAAGCGCTGATGAGTAAGCTGCTGATTGCCTTGTAGGTTTTGTCTTTGTCAAAGTTACTGACAAATCCCCAATACAAGAGGGCATAACACAATAAAGACATCAGTCCGCCATTGTATCTTGAGTAATATCCCAAAAAGGATGTGCGGATATTTATTGAGCTTATTGTTGAAAGAAATTGAGAAAAAAGAAAAAGAGCGATAGGAATATCAAGCAATGTTCTTTTAAAAATTATTTTCTTTTTTAAAACACTTTCAATTATCCAAAGAGACAGTATCAATGTGGTAAAAATATAAACGACAATGATCTTGTTAAATTCAAAAAGCTCTGAGGTTTTATGAAACATTGCCAGAGGAATGAGAAATAGGACAGCGTAGTAAGAATAGTGGATCGCTGACTGGAATTTTCTGTACATTGTCTATCAATTTACTATGACGTTGTCCCTTGAGTCAAACTGTATTATTTCAGGCAGGACCTTTTTAGGTATTAGAAATCCATCAAAAATAACATAAAAACACCATGGCCTTTTGACCTGTGGTAGTCTATACTGGCGATGAATAATTGTTTTTGCTCTATCAGTCGATATCTATCTAGTGAATTTCACCAGGGTCGGTGTAAGTAATGTATCATAAAATAATTTAGTTATATCCTAAGCCAAATTACTATGAATTTTCCCAGAAATATCAATATAAAAAGCATCACTGAAATGTTACCTAGATTTAATCCTAACAGGATCTTGGGTATGTTCTCTCATGATGTGGGGATCGATCTTGGGACTGCGAATACTCTGGTTTGGGTTGGGGGTAAAGGTATAGTTATTCGCGAACCCTCAGTTGTAGCGAGGCATAAAAAAACAAAAGAGATATTGGCGATAGGCAGTTCCGCAAAGAAAATGCTGGGAAGAGCCCCGGGAACAATAGAGACCATCAGACCTCTGCGTGATGGGGTTATCGCTGATTTTGATGCTACCGCTGCGATGCTTAAATATTATATTCGCAAAGTCCATGAGTCAGGGACCATTATTCCAAAAATTCCCAGACCTAGGGTGGTGATTGGGATCCCTTCAGGGGTGACTGAGGTAGAAAGGAAAGCCGTTTCCGATGCAGCATTAACCTCCGGTGCTTATGAGGCTCACTTGATAGAAGAGCCGATGGCTGCCGCAATAGGTGCCGAGCTTCCTGTTACAAAGCCGGAAGGAATATTCATTGTTGATATTGGAGGTGGCACGAGCGAGATAGCTGCGATCTCTTTGGGAGGTATTGTTGTTGGAAGGTCAATTAGGATCGCCGGTGATGAAATGAATGAGGCAATTGCCAATTATGTACGTTTGAAATATTCACTTTTGCTGGGAGAGCCGACGTCCGAGGAGATAAAGCTGTCTATCGGAAGCTGCGGACCTATTAAGGAAGAAAAATTCACTGTGGCCAGAGGCAGGGATCTGGAGACAGGACTTCCAAAATCGATCAAGCTGAGCAATACAGAGATCCAGGAAGCACTGTCATCGGTTGTTCACGAGATCGTTAGCAGTATTGTAGATACTTTAGAAGAAACCCCTCCGGAGCTTGTGAGTGACATAATGGAACGGGGGATAGTATTGGCGGGAGGCGGCTCTCTTCTAAGCGGCATTGATAAGCTTATTGAAGAAAAGACAAAAATGCCTGTTTGGATAGCAGATGATCCAATAACTTGTGTTGCAAGAGGTTGCGGCGGGCTATTATCTGATCCAAAACTTCTAAAAAAGATCAATGTGACTAAAGGCTAATAAAAAATACTAATATACTAATTAATACAAATGATACGAATTTATACTAATGATTTGGCGTGAATAGATATTTTGAGATTAAAATGATATTCATTGGTTATATTCGCATTCATTTAAAGATTAGCTATTAATAACATTTATGGAGACTTATTCAACATCAAAAGTTCAAAGCTGGTTGATCTGGTTTTTGAAGGGCGTGATGTTTTTGGCAGGAATGATATTGATAGCCCGTCTTGTTGAAGTTCAGGTCATCAAGGGTGAGTACTTCCGCGAGCTTTCGGAAAACAATCGGATAAGGAAGGTAGAGATAAATGCACCGCGCGGGAAGATACTGGCAAGAGGGGGAGAGGTAATGGTTGATAATCGCGAGATAAAAAAGCTGATAGAATTTGATCCCAATGAAGGTTATATCAAAATCGAGGTTTTATCAGATGTATCCAAAGAGCAAGCAATACAGGAATGGGAAAGAGAGTACTTGGATGGCAGATCCATATCACACATTGTAGGCTATATTGGAGAAGTCAAAGAAGACGAGATCGGTAAGGTAGATCCCCAGTGTCCTGAAAAGGCTGATATGCAGATAGGGCAGAAGGTGGGAAGAACTGGTATTGAAGAGTATTACAATTGTAGGTTAACAGGGATCCCGGGCGAGGAGATGTTGGAAGTGGATTCGGGTGGGAACAAAATTGCTGTTTTGGGGATGCGCGATCCTATTCCGGGTGAAGATATTCAGACAACTATTGATCTGCCATTGCAGAAAAGGATCTCTTATTTGATGAAGGATGTTCAGGGAGCGGTGGTGGTTACGGATACAAAAGGCAACATACTGTCACTTGTATCGTCCCCTTCGTATGACCCAAATTATTTTGTTGGTAAGAACCAGGAGAATATTAAAAGTATATTGGAGAATGAGACTTTACCACTTTTTAATCGTGCGACAGGCGGGTCCTTTCCTCCCGGTTCTATTTATAAACCGATCGTGGCCATGGCAGGACTTGAGGAGGGAGATATTGACTCAGGTTACACTTATCAGGATACGGGTGTTGTGGAAGTTGATACTGATTTTGGCCATTTTTCTTACAAAAACTGGTATTTCACCCAATATGGCGGAACTGAAGGGGAGATAGGGGTCAAAAAAGCTCTTGCGCGCTCGACAGACACGTTCTTTTATAAGCTGGGTGAGGCTTTAGGGCCCGGAAATCTTTTAAAATGGTCAAAGATATTTGGTCTGGACCAGAAAACCGGAATTGATATTCCGGGTGAGATCGAAGGTCTTATTCCCTCGCCCGGATGGAAGCAGGAGATAAAAGGGGAAAGATGGTTTCTTGGTAATACTTACCATATGTCCATAGGACAGGGAGATCTATTGGTGACGCCTATCGGGATAAATAGAGCCATCTCTGCGATCGCTTCAAAAGGCAAGTTGTGTCAGACAAGATTGGTGAACGATCCCGAATTGGATCTGCGGGGAGAAAATATTGACAATTGTGAAGACCTGGAACTCTCAGAAGGAGCGGTTGACCTGGTCACTGAAGGAATGGTTGATGCCTGCAGCAGCGGCGGAACCGGGTTCACCTTCTTTGATATCAATGAAAAAGCCGATCAGGAAGAAGACTTTTTGATAGTTAAAGCAGCTGGGGGAGATAAAAAGATCAAGGTTAATGCTGTTGCCTGCAAAACAGGTACTGCAGAGACGGGTGGAGA
>JAFGPD010000033.1 GCA_016926185.1 Candidatus Woesebacteria bacterium
ATGTTAAAGCAAATCCAAATAAGTATGTGATCAAACCCAGCGGAGAGGCTCAGAATATCAAAAAACTATTATTTGTTGGCCAAGATGATGATGGTTCAGATGTACTCAGGGTTTTGGAAGCATACAAAAAAACCTGGAGTGAGCAGATAAAAGAATTCCAGCTTCAGCGAAAAGTAAGCTCAGGTGTAGAAGTTGCTGTTGGGGCATTTTTTAATGGCATGAAGTTTGTTTACCCCATCAATATAAACTTTGAACATAAAAAACTTTTTCCGGGGGATCTGGGTGTCGCTACCGGCGAAATGGGAACCAGTATGTTCTGGAGCAAGCCAAATAAATTATTCAGCGATACTTTGATGAAAATGGAACCGACGCTTAAAAAAGAAGGGTATGTTGGTTACATTGATATTAATTGTATTGTAAATGGTAATGGTATTTATCCTTTGGAGTTTACTGCCAGATTTGGTTATCCTACAATTCAAATTCAATCCGAATCAATGACTTCTCCTATTGGCGAATTTTTGTATAAATTGGCTCAAGGAGAAGACTTTGAGATAAAGGTGAAATCAGGTTTTCATCTTGGGACTAGAATAGTTGTTCCCCCATTTCCATATAATGATCCGAAAACTTACAATTCCTTCTCAAAAAATAACGCCATAATTTTTAAAAAACCAGATAAAGAAGGTGTTCATCTGGAGGATGTAAAGTTGAAAAAAGGTGAGTGGACTGTTGCGGGTAAAAGTGGTGTGATTTTGGTTATTGCAGCCTCTGGTCCAACTATGCGCCAAGCTCAAGCACAAATGCGTAACCGTATCAGTAATATCATTATCCCAAATATGTACTACCGCATTGATATTGGGGACCGATGGTATGAGGATAGTGACAAACTCCACTCCTGGGGATATCTAAGATGATCATGAATAATATTGCCTCTTCTTTGAGTAGAAAAAGATCATCAGGAATTTCTTAGAAACACTTCTGTCGCCTGTAAAATTCTAAAATATCTGGGGTGGGAGAGTTTGTTATTATTTAATTTTTAAAATTCAAGACTATTCAAAGGGAGAGAAAATGAACAGTGATATTCGGGATTTATGATCATAAATATATAAAGTTCAACTAAAGGAACTAATATTTACGATTTGTGACCCAAAGTTATTTCATTTCGAACCAGATTATGGTGGAAGTTGCAGACAAGTTAAAAGAATTGTATGAAACTTCCTCAAATTGCTATTTATTTCAGAATTTATAGATATTTTGAGTTACGTTTCAGAAAAAAAAGAGTGAGGGTTAAAATTTTTATTTAATTGCTTTCTGAAAATACGCTGTTTTGTGGTTGCCCTCTTGTTCAATTCCCATTAGCTTGAAACCCAAGTTATTGTATATTTTCATTAATTTTGGTTGATTGGCGTCAGTATCCAACCGAATTAGTTTGAGGTTCTTTTTTAAAGCCTCTTTAGTTGTAAATTCAACAAGATCTTTTGGCATGTTCTTACCTGCGAATTCACGGTTGACTGTAAGCCAGTGAATATATAAAGCCTTTTGGGGTTTGTTTTTATCAATAAATTTCCAGCTTTGATTTCTTTCGTTATCTTGAAGTATTACAGAAGCAGCGGTTTTACCATCTACGATTGCTACAAAAAATTCATACGGTTCAGCATGTTTAAACATAAATTTTTCATTCATATTTTTCGGTTCCCACCACTCTGAGTCAACCAATCCTGCAGACTTCATCCACTTAGACACTTCGTGCATGAGGTTAATTGCTTTTGAAGAATCATTTACGATTTTCATTGACTAATTTTACCAGATATCAGTAGTGTCGGTTGTTATTGTGTGTAGGATAGGCGTATGTTTAAACAACTTCTATTTTAACCCCACGCGGATTCCCTCCTTCGTAAAAATACTTCGAAAGGGCACGGCGAACCATTTTAGCCTCAGAAAATGAAGAAAATTATAAAATTAAAAAATTCTAGCCTCGTGTGACCCCACCCGGATTTGAACCGGGGTTGCTGGGATGAGAACCCAGTGTCCTAAACCACTAGACGATGGGGCCATATTTCAAATTATTGAATAGATTATCCTTTTTATTAAACATTTTTTCAATTGACGACCTCTTTTTCCAAGACTTTACCTTACGTTCAAATTGTAAAGCTTTACTATAACTAGAAAATTCTTTTAAAAAGACCAATTCAACAGGCAGCTTGGATTTTGTAAATTTAACTCCTCCATTATTATGTTTTTGTAACCTAACTTTCCAGTTTTTGGTAGCACCAGTGTTATATGATCCGTTACAACACTTAAGAACGTATACGTATCCATTTTTCGACTGAACCATTATGCCGATCTTTCAATCCTAAAGGCCTGAAAATCGTGCATTCTCGAGTTCCGACCTAAGGTCGAGAAGCTCGGAAGACGATGGGGCCGTATCATGTATTTTAACATGAACAGAATGATTGTAGTTAGTTTTTTCGTAATTGCTTGTTGGTAATTGTAAATTACTGTGCGCTTCTGATATTCTATTAGTAGTTATGTTTGGAGTATTTGCAGCCTTATTTCCAATTCTTCTGATACTTGGTTTTGTTATTGTCATCAGATTTGTTCGTGTGATTGATCAATACGAAAGAGGAATTGTGCTTACCCTAGGAAAATATTCTTCTACACTTGAACCAGGTCTTAATTTTGTAATACCTGTAATTCAGCGACTGATAAAAGTTGATATCAGGATCACAACTGTTGATATCCCCCAACAGGAGGTAATAACTCAGGATAACGTTCCTGTCGGAATCAATGCAGTGGTTTACTTTAATGTTGAGAAAGTTGAGGATGCAGTACTTAAGATCCAGAATTATTCATACGCTGTTTCCCAATATGCGCAGGCAGCTTTGAGGGATGTTATTGGAGGAGTTGAGTTGGATTCGCTTTTAGCTGAGAGGCAAAAAATTGCAGAAGAGATAAAAAAACTTGTTGATGAAGAAACAAATGCATGGGGGATAAATGTAACTGCAATAAAAATTCAGGATATTGAACTTCCGGCGGACATGAAGAGGGCAATGGCAAAGCAAGCTGAGGCGGAAAGAGAAAGACGAGCCGTGATAATTAGAGCAAATGGAGAACTTGAAGCTTCGAAAAATCTTCAGATTGCAGCGAGCAATCTTTCGCAATCTGGGGCAATATCACTACGTACTCTTCAGACAATTGAGGGAACAACCGCCAATCCTGCAAGTACTGTTGTCTTTGCACTTCCTGTTGAAGTATTGGAAGGCTTCAAAAAGTTAGTAGGTAAAAACATTACATAAAATGACAGAATATCCTGTTCCTTACGAAGAGGATACATTCGATTACTTAAAGGTCATTAGATTTATTGTATATTTGTATTTTGGAGTCTTTATCGTCTATTTAATTTATTTACTTCATACAAACGGTCAGGAAGAAACAATAATAATATTTAAAAATATTAGAAATGTCAGTTATACGGTGGGTGCGTTATTTTTTGCCCTTTACGGTTCAATATCAGCAATAAGAGGAAAAAATAGACAAGAGAAAGTTGATAAAGTAGAAAAGTCTATACCCTTTGCGATCATAACTATGCTATTGATCACTTTTTCTTATGGATTTGCGAGGTTTATCTACGACGGTTTGCAATTACTTGATCTGCTTTAGGAACTCTTCGGCGATCTCTGAGGTATTATCCTTGGTGTGATAGAACTCTTTCCAAACCATTACAATGTCAACTCCATTAAAAATGGCTGATTGAACTTCTCTGATCGTATCTCCTCCTCCAATGGCCACTTTGACATCGAATGCTCCTTTGATCTTATTGATCATATGAATTGGGAACGGTTTATTGCCGAGCTCTGTTTCGTCAACACCTCTATGCAGCATTACGACTTCTGGTAGTTTTTTGAGTTTTCTTAAAACATTGTAAGGTTTATCTACATTCATCATGTCAATTATTGAATCAAGATTGTTTTTGTTACACTCCTCTATCAAGACATCTATTGTCTCTGTCGGAGCTTGGCCTAATACAGTTATTGCGCTTGCACCCGATGAACTGGCTATCTCGACTTCGGTTGACCCTCTGTCCATTGCTTTGTAATCAGCAACAACGTAAGGAGTATTTAACAATTTTTCACTAGATACAGGACTTGGAACAGAATCATGGATACGTGTATCTTTTATAATCTTTACAAGTTCTCCAAAATTTTGTGGTTGATTTGTAGACCGATCTTGTAATCCGAACAATCTTTGCTGCCACCATGAGTGGATCTTTCTGATCCCATCGGCGCCATAATGTTTAAGCAGAGGTGTTCCCGCCTCGAGAATTATACGATCATTTGGTGGAAGTTTTGATATGATACCCCTCGCTTCAGAAAGTGTACTATTGAGGGCAATTTGTAAATATTTTTTCTTTCTCGATAGCATAATTCAATAATTTAGTTTAACAAAAATTAATATATGAAACTACTTAATTCAAATCAATTACGATATTTTTAAAAATTTGTTACTTAAAATAAACACTTTCATTAATTAAACTTGATGAACATAGTGCTTGGAATATTTTTTTCTCATAAGATTTATTTAAGTGTTAAATAATAATTGACTTTCTTAGCAAAAAGAGTACAAATAAGTTAACAATAAAAATACTTTTGTGGGAAGATCAAATTATTTTCTCACTACTAGGTTTGAGGACTCTCAAAAATATGAACATGAGGGTCTTTTTTAGTGGGTTGGTTATCTTCGAATAATTTTGAAGATCTCCGACCCGGATGACCATAGGTCCGGAGGGAGGTGATACTTAATGCCTGCAAGAAAAACAAAAGCTAAAAAAGCTACAAGAAAACCGGCAAGGAAACCGGCAAGAAAACCTGTTAAAAAAGCTACAAGAAAACCGGCAAAGAGAGCTACACGTGCAAAGAAGAGGAGTAAAAAATAAATGATGTCGGATTAAGTGTTAATTGGCGGCGTATTCATACGCCGCCTTTTTTATGTCTATAAAATATTTTTCTGATGTTCTCAAGAATATTAGAATAATATTTTCATAAATTTGTTAGGTGTCTTTAGCTTGTAGTATAGTAAATAAATGAGTTCTTTCAGTTAATCATTTTAAATTCTGGTTAGAAAATGAAGAAATTACTAAAGATAATATTGCAAATTCTTCCGCTTTTTTTAATTGCTATAGCTGTATTTTTGGTTTCTTTGTTAAGTACTTACTTTATACTTAAACTTTCAGGTTATGGGAAAAAAGAGATCGTAAACAATAATAAGCAGAAAGTGTTTGTGCAAGAGGAGAATGAATACTCAAATAATTTTAGTGTGCTTCTTTTAGGTTATGGTGGTGCAGGACATCCGGGCGGAACGCTTTCGGATGTGATGATGCTGGTATATGTTGATGTAGACGATCAAAAAATTTTTTTGATCTCAGTTCCTCGCGATACTTGGGTAGATCTTCCAGTACAATCTGATAAGTCAGAATATCACAAGATCAACTTTGCTCATGCAATAGGAGTTGATGATACAAGGTACCCTCTAAAACAAGCTGAATTTAAAGGTGAAAACGGCGGCGGCGAGTTGGCAAAAATTGCTGTAGAAAAAGTTACAGGAATATTGCCGGATTTTTATATTGGAGTTGATTTTTCATCTTTTGAAGCTGCTATTGATGAGCTTGATGGAATCACTGTGGACGTTCCTGTAAGTTTTACAGACAGATTTTATCCTGTGAAGGGTCTTGAGAATGAGCCGTGTGGTAAATCTCCAGAAGAGATCGCTCAGTTGACCAATGAACTTTCCGGTTTTGAGCTTGAAAAACAATTCGAGTGCAGATACGAAGTTTTGGAGTTTAATTCCGGTGAAAATAAAATGAATGGAGTAACTGCATTGAAATTCGTTCGTTCCCGTCACAGTGAGCAGCATGGTGGTGATTTTGCGCGGTCGCAAAGACAGCAGGCGGTTTTGGATGCAGTTAAAGATAGACTCCTAACACTTGAAGCACTTGATGACATACCTGATTTCTATCAGAGATTTAATGAAATGTTATCTACAGATCTGACAATTTCTGCAATTACAGAGATATCAAAGGCATTGGGTAATCCTTACAACTACGAATTGGTTGATGTAAGGATAAGTGATGAAAATGTGCTTATGAACTCAAGAAGCAATGATGGTCAGTTTATCTTGATTCCGAAAGCCGGTGTAGGAAATTGGGATGAAATTCACATGTTTGTGGAAGAAAATCTAGGTTTGAATGAGCCTGATCAGTAAAAATAAACCCCATTTTTTGATTTTCGTGGCTTGACAATTGCTTACTGTATTTATACAATTCTTTCCATACATGTTAGCAAATCCCTCCATTATTTGTATTGGCAATACCTTGAGTATCAAGGTTGGCTGATTCATTGGAGATTTCAGGGATAATAAAAAAAAGAAATCTCCATCAAATAAGAGGGAATTTTTTTTGGTTTACAATAGTAAAGATATGTTAAATAATGATCAAGTGGAAGTAACAAAAGAAGGCTTGGATGCTTTGAAAAAAGAGCTTGAAGAGCTTAAAGAAGTAAAAAGGCCGCAAGTGGTCGACAGACTAGCACATGCAAGGGCTGAGGGGGATTTATCGGAAAATAGCGATTATCACAATGCCCGGGATGAGCTTGAATTTCTGGACGGAAGAATAGAAGAGATAGAGAACGTGGTTAAAAGTGCCAAGATAGTTGACGGGCGTGGTCGCGGTGACGGGGTTGCAGTAGGAACCAGCGTAAAAGTCAAGGTAAATGGAAATCAAAGTGAGTTCCATATCGTTGGCGAGTGGGAGGCAGATCCCACCGAAAGCAAGATCAGTCATACTTCTCCATTGGGTCAGGCATTGTTTGGGAAAAAAGTTGGCGAAAAAGTGGAAGTCGAGGTTCCTGCTGGAACTCTGACGTATGAAATTTTAGATATTAAATAATATGAATCTTAATATCACAATGATCGACAGCAAGAAGAAGACAGCTTCCTGAGGAGGTTCGTCTTTGTATTGTAAGGAGATGACCTCCCCAAAGGGAGGTTTTTTATTGGAGAAAATATGAGTTATGAATATTAATAACATACAAATATTTAAGAATTTAAAGAAAGGAGGTGAATTATTGGTATGACAGAAATTGAAAATGAGAACGGTGTTAAATCATCCTTGCAAGCAGGAGATGTAGCTGTTGAAGAAACACAATATGACCGAGCACTCCGTGCATTTTATGAAGCTGGTGTTCCAACGGACAATGCAGTAAAACTGGCTGAAGCAACAACAAGAAATAGACAGGGCAATCCTTTCTTAAAAGCAGAAATTATTCGATGAAATTATCTGCATATTAACTGTGTTATTAAATTTAAATATTTTATTTAATGACATTCAATTTATGTTAAACTTCTATTATGGCTGAGAAAAGATTAAAAGAGATTCGAAAAATAAGATTACAGAGGGTTGAAAAGTTTCGTGAGCTGGGAATTGATCCTTATCCTTCAAAGGTGGATGGAAATCCAAAGTCAATAAAAAAAGCAAGAGATAGTGAAGGTAAAAGTGTTGAAATTGCTGGAAGACTAATGGGTTGGAGAGGTCATGGTAATGTATCCTTTGCTGACCTTAAAGACGAGTCTGGACAAATACAGCTTTGGTTTCAGAAAAATAATTTAGGCGAGAGTTTTAAAGTATTGAACTATTTTGACATTGGCGACTTCATGTTTATTAAAGGTAATGTCGTCAAAACAAAGGCAGGTGAGTTAACAGTGGATGTTGAAAAGTTCCAGCTTCTCAGTAAATCTGTTCATCCTCTTCCGTCTACATGGTATGGACTTAAAGATGAGGAGTCACGTTACAGACAAAGATATGTAGACCTTATTTTAAACGATGACCTGAAAGATCTTTTTAGGAAAAAAGCAGTATTCTGGCAGAGCATGCGAGACTTCATGATTGAAAAGGGTTTTTTGGAAGTAGAGACACCTGTTTTGGAAAATACCGCAGGTGGTGCAGATGCAAATCCTTTTGTAACACATCATGATGCTTTGGATATTGATCTTTACTTAAGAATTTCAATGGGTGAGCTCTGGCAAAAAAGATTGATGGTGGCAGGTTTTGAGAAAACTTTTGAGATCGGAAGACAATTTAGAAATGAAGGAATTAGCAGAGAACACTTACAGGATTATACTCAGATGGAATTTTATTGGGCTTATGCTAATTATGAAGACTCAATGAAACTAGTTGAGGAAATGTATAAATATGTTGCAGAAAAAACTTTTGGGAAAATGAAATTTAAGATCGGAGATTTTGACGTAGATCTTGAAAAAAGTTGGGAGAGGATTGATTATACAGAAACTATTAAAAGTAATACCGGGGTGGATATATCATCTGCCGGCGAGGATGAAGTTAAGGCCAAGTTGAAGGAGCTTGGTGTTAAGTTCGAGGAAAAAGATTCCAAAGGAAGGCTTATCGATCATTTATGGAAGCATGTAAGAAAGGGGGTTGCAGGTCCTGCTTTCTTGGTTGGACATCCTGTTGAAGTGTCTCCGCTTGCCAAAAGACAAAAGGATCATCCTGAACTTGTTGAACGTTATCAAGTGATCGTTGCCGGGAGTGAAATGGGGAACGGCTACTCTGAGCTGAATGATCCAATTGACCAGTCAGAGAGATTTAAAAAACAGCAAAAGATGCGTGATGAGGGAGATGAGGAGGCACAAATGTATGATGAGGATTTTGTACGTGCTCTTGAGTATGGTATGCCGCCAACAACAGGCTTTGGTGTGAGTGAGAGACTGTTTTCTTTTTTGACAGATCTACCAATACGTGAAGCTGTTTTATTCCCACTTCTTCGTCCTGAAATAAAAGAAGATGAAAAAGGTAAGGAAAAATATGATTATAAAGGTAAAAAATTAGTTGCCGTGATAGATAAAAATATGTCTAAAGGTTTAGCTGCAAATGCTTTGGGTCATATTGCATATTCTGCCGGTCATTATTCAGATGACTCTTGGATGGGTCAAGAGAAAATTGAAGATAGTGATGGAAATGTTCATAAGGGTATTTCCAGGTATCCCTTTATTGTATTGGGGGCTGATACTGAAAAGATCCAAGAGATAGTAGAAAACTCAAAAAACGAAAACCTGCTGGTAGTGGATTATTCAAATGTCATGTTTGACACAGGAAAGGATGAGGAACTGGTTAAAAAGTTATCCAAAACCAAAAAAACGGATATTAAATATCATGCAGTATTACTCGCTGGAGAGACTTCATTGATAGACTCCATTACTAAAGGTTTAAACTTATATGGTAAGCAGGGATAAGTTAGTTGAATATATAAATGGTGTTTTTGGTGAGGATCTTTTGGCTAAAGCTGAGAAAAAGGATGAGCTGGCGAATGGTATTCAGTTCTTAGGGAAGAAAGAAGTGAGAAAGATCGCTTTTGGGGTAAGTCTGAATGAAGAGTTTTTGAAAAAGGCTATAAAGTGGGGAGCTCAGTTTTGTGTATTCCATCATGGTTTTGATCCAAGGACGTATAAATCTTCATATTCTTTATCAACCCAAAAACGCCTTCGTTTAATTATAAAAAATGAACTTACAATCATGGCTTTTCATTACGGGTTGGATGCGCATCCTTACATTGGGAATAATGCAGTCATTATTGAGAAATTAGGTGCGGATATTGATGAACCATTCTTTGACGAGTGGGGTTATTTTGGGACATTTACTGAACCAAAAAGTGTTGAGAAACTAAAAAGTGAATGTGAGAGAATATTTGATCATGAAATACTTGCTATCTATTCAAATAAGAAAAAGATCAGAAAGATCGGGGTTTGTTCAGGAGCTGCAAAACCGTATGTAGAAAATATTTCTGAAATGGAAAAGAAAGGTGTTGAGTTATTTATCAGTGGGGAGACCTCAGAAAGCAAACCACACGCAATGTTAGAAAATGAAATTGCATATTTTGTTTGCGGTCATTATGCAACCGAGGTTTTTGGAATAAAAAACTTAGCTGAGGATGTAAAAAAAGAGTTCAACGGGCAGTTGGAAGTAAAATTTATTTATATTAAAAATCCTATTTAAGGTTTGTCATCCTTAGCTTGTTTGAGGATCTTATATAATTGATAAGATGGGATTCTGAAATGAATTCAGAATGACTGATATTTAAAGTGCAAGAGGGCCGCTTTTTGTTATGAAAAATCTTTCAAAGTTTGTAATTAAAAATATTTACGAGGGCACAATAGTTGGGATATTAATGATGTCTGTTGTATGTTTTTTGTTGATGTTAACAACCTATTATGCAATCATGAAAATCTCAGATCACAATGGTAGGGTTTGTAACTATTCTGGTAAGTTTTGGATAGATGATAGTAAGGATAAAAATACAGAGGGTGACCTGAAGGGATGTTTTACTTGGGAAGAGATGATAGAAATGGAAAGGTTGTAATAAATCTATGGATAGAAAACAAGCGCTAAAGTTACTTCATGATAATATGACGAACCAGAATCTTCGTCGGCATTGCTATGCGGTGGAGGCAGCAATGCTTGGTTTATATGACAGGCTTGTAGACGGTGAGGTTGATGAAAAAGAGAAAGAGGCATGGGGGGTGGCAGGATTAATTCATGATGCAGACTACGAAGCCACTAAAGATGAAAAAGATAAAGTTCATACGAAAGAAGTTGGCAAGTGGCTTGAAGAGCTGGATGCTCGGGTGGATGTCCGGGATGCGGTTGCACGGCACGGTTGGACATATATTGAGGATGCTCCAAAACCGGATTCAAAAATGGATTGGGCTCTTTATTGCTGTGACGAGCTTACTGGTCTTATTGTTGCTGTAGCATTAGTCAAAGAGGATAAAAGGTTAGCCTCTGTCACTGTTGATTCAGTGATGAATAAATGGAACAGTAAAAGTTTTGCAGCGGGAGTAGATAGAAAGCAAATTGAAAAGTGTGAACAGTATTTAAATATTCCGCTTAGAGAATTTGTTGGAGTTGTTCTTCTTTCTATGCAAAATATTCATGATGATCTGGGCTTATGATATAATGCACGCATTATGGTAGAAAGATCGCAAGAAAGGCAGGGTTGCAGAAGAGTATTTGAAAAATTAGGATTAGTAGGTCGAGTAGTATCTCCAGAGCAGGATTATGGTACGGATGGTTGGGGTTTTAAAGTAGTTATCACACAGAAACCTGAAGGTGATGGATTGGTACCTAGATTAAAGCGCCGACTGGATATCAGAGATGACATAGCAGTATCAAAAAGCACACAAGTCAGTAGGGCTAAGGCTGAAGAGATAGCAAGAGAAGTACAATCAGATTTTGATGAAGAATTCGGACCAGGTTCCAGACAAGCCGAAGTAAGGTCTGCAATACCTGATTTTTTTAGATATCTATAATAATATTTCACTTCAGTTTATGTGTTTTCCGCAGTAGGTTTATGATTATTCTGTTATAATTCTTATAAATGATTGATATTATTGATTTAAGGGACAATCCTGAAAAATTTAAGAAAGCCACCCAAGATAAACAGCTCGATCCTTCAATTATCGATGAGGTTATAAAACTGGATGAACAAAGACGTAAACTCATTCGGGAAGTTGAAGACTTGCGTAAAAACAGGAACGAGATTGCCGAAAAAGTGAAAGAACAAGGCGGTAAACCTTCTGAAGAACAAATAAATAAAGGTAAAGAGGTGAAGGAAAAACTTCAATCTATTGAACCAGACTTGATCGAGGTCGAAGAAATTTTTCAGCAAAAGCTGTTTTTAATTCCTAATCCACCGGCAGATGATGTTCCAAAAGGTAAAGGTGAGGAAGATAATAAAGAAGTAAGAAAATGGTCGCCTTCGCAAAACGACTTTGCGGACCAAGGGGGAGATCCGATTATTTTTGATTTTGAGCCTAAGGATCATTTGCAGTTAGGGGAGGAGCTGGGGATTATCGACTTTGAAAGCGGTGCAAAAGTAACCGGCTCACAATTCTATTACCTGAAAGGTGATGGGGCATTGTTAGAGCTTGCACTTTTGCAGTTTGGAGTTGAGTTTTTGAGTAAAAAAGGTTTCACTCCGTTTATCACTCCTGATCTGGCAAAATCCAGGTTTTACTTAGGCACCGGTTATCAGCCAAAGGGAGATGAAGCTCAGACTTATGAGATAAAAGATGAGGATCTTGGTCTTATTGCTACAGCTGAAGTGACAATGGCGGGTTTGCATGCAGACGAGATATTGCCCGGAAAGGAGTTGCCATATAAGTACGCCGCTATCTCGCATTGTTTCAGAAAAGAAGCTGGCGCGTACGGAAAGTATTCTAAGGGATTATATAGAGTTCATCAGTTCACAAAACTTGAGATGTTCGTTTATTGCAAACCTGAGGATTCCGAGAAAATGCATCAAGAGATTTTGTCAATTGAAGAGGAAATCACACAAGCTCTAGGAATACCTTACAGAGTAGTTGAAATGTGTACAGGGGACCTTGGTGCGATGGCCAGTAGAAAGTATGACCTTGAAGCCTGGATGCCGGGCAGAGGAGATTATGGTGAGATAACTTCTACGTCCAATACTACTGATTATCAGGCGAGGAATTTGAATATTAAATTCAACGATAAGGGTGAAAATGAATATGTTCACATGCTTAACGGAACAGCATTGGTTACATCCAGAATTCCTATTGCAATTTTGGAGAATTATCAGCAAAAAGACGGATCTGTTCTAGTGCCAGAAATTCTAAGAAAATGGGTCGGTAAAGATAAATTTACTAAAAATGAATAAATACCTTTACCATGCTTCACCGGTTAATGTCCTAAAAGAAATTGAACCTCGCGCCAAGACTATCCCGGAAAATTTTGATAAAGGACCCTGTATATTTGCCACGGAGTATTTTGATTTTGCTACACAATTTTTAGTGCCTCATGATGACAGTTGGGCTAATGGAGGAGCTTTCAGTGATCAGACATTTTTCGTGATAAGCGATAGAAAAAGATTTGAAAAAGCTGATAAGGGTGGTTCGATTTATCTGGTGAAAGCGGATGATTTCCAAAATTACAATAGAAGAGAATGGTTTTCAATAAAAAAGGTGAAAACCTTCGGAGAGGTGAAATTTTCATCCGGTCTTATGGCGATGATAACCCAGGGAGTGCAGGTATATTTTGTTGATGAATCTACTTACATTAATATTCAAAATGCTCAAGATCATGGTCTTTCAATCCTAAATTCTCTGGAAACCGAGAATGAAAAATGGGGTTTCACTGTAAAAAAACTTGATATGTACCAAGGATCAAAAAAGAAGTTAGGTTAGATCTGTTTTTCTCGGCCTTTTGTAGTGTCCCTTCCTCCCTGCCATTGACCTCTATATTTATTGACAGGTTTCCCTTTGACCTCTAAGAAGAATGCTTGTACAAACCTTGCACCCATTTCGATCTCAAAGTCGATATTCCCTTCGTTCTTGAGTCCGAAATAAAGTGGACCATGATAACCCGGATTAGCAATTCCTGTTCGTAATATCAACCTGCCACGGTAGGTTGTGGTTCTTGGCTTGAAAATTACTGCAATGTTTTCTGGAAGATTAACCTCTTCTATTGTTTTAACTAAATAATATTTCCCTGGTTTAATAACAAACGAACTTCTCTTTTTTGGGTTGAAACTGGCCACCTCTATTGTGTCGGGAGTTTCCCTTTCATCAATACCAAGGAATGCTTTTCCTTTGAGCTTAAAAACTTTATCAAGTCTAAGGTCGAAAACGCATCCTTCCGGATTTTCCAGCTCGCGCTTTGAAAGTCCTGTGATTAGTTTGTTCTTTTGTATTAACTTTCTTAGTTCACTGTGTCCTAGTATCATACTATCGATTTTACACTACTTTCTTAAGTTTTTATTTGCTTCGACAACTTTTGCATCAGCAGTTTCCCAAAGAGTTATTGAACCATAGGTTCTGTAAGGTTTCCATTTGTCTGTGACTTTTTCGACCTCAACTTTAGTTGGATTATCGATCTTATAAAGTTTTGCAAAACCTTTTCTTAAGCCCAGATCACCGTAAGAAAAAACATCCTCCCTTCCGAGAGTGAACATTAGAAACATCTCAACTGTCCAATTTCCGACTCCTTTTATGGCTGTAAGTTGAGAAGTTATCTCTTCATCGGATAATTTATGAAGTTTATCAAATTGGACTGTGTTATTAAGGTATGCTTTGGCAATGTTTTTAACATATTGCACTTTTGACCATGACATTCCTACATTTCTTAAAGTTTTGTCATGTATTCGAACTAGCTTGTGTGGATCAATTAATTTGTTATTAAACAGTTGTTCAAACCTTTCAATTATTGCACCTACAGCTTTACCTGAAAGCTGTTGTCCAATAATTTCGCGACAAAGACGTTCAAAATATTCGGACCCATCTGAAGTTTTTGGTTTTTGTCGTTTTAACCATTTATCGAAATTCACATCTCGCATTGCCTTGTATATAATAGGATCAACTTTTTTAAAGTGATCTTTAACTTTCTGAAGCTTTTTAATCATCATTAGATTTGTGGTAGTATTTTTTGTTTTTCAACTTGTCTGGTAAAAAAGATTCTTTGGTATATTTTTCATAACCTTTTCCGTACCCGAGTTCTTTCATTAAATTAGTTGGAGCATTTCTTACCTTCATTGGAACCGGGAGATTGCCAAATCTTCTTACGTCGTTTAAGGCTTGCATATAAGCATTGTATGCGCTCCTGTCCTTTTTTGCGGTTGCAAGATAAACAGTTCCTGCTGCTAAGTTTTCCTGGCATTCGGGGTAGCCGACTGTCTCACAAGCTCTAAAAACTGCGTTGGCAACAACTAAGGCTGTAGGAGTTGCCACATCTTCGGATGCAAAAACAACCATTCTTCTTGCGATATATAAGGGATCCTGTCCTGCCTCGACCATTCTTGCAAGATAATATAGTGCAGCATCGGGTTGGCTGGCACGCATCGATTTAATGAACGCCGAAATTACGTTATAAAATTCCTCTCCTTTTTTATCAAAACCTAACTGTCGTCTTTGCAGTGCTTCTTCTACATCGGTGAGTTTAATTATTTTCGTTTTGGAAAGCTGCAGGGCAATTTCGAAAACGTTAAGAAGTACTCTTGCATCGCCATTGCTTGCTTCAATGAGAAACTTTTGTGCATTTTCAATAATCCTTTTTACCTCAGTTTCGGCTATTGCTCTTTTGAGGATCTTTTCCAGATCTTTTTCACTGATTTGTTCCAAAACGATCACCCTTGTTCTCGAAAGGAGCGGACTGATAATCTCAAAGCTTGGATTTTCAGTGGTGGCACCCATCAAAATGATAGTTCCTTTTTCAACATGTGGGAGTAATTTGTCCTGCTGGGCTTTGTTGAACCTATGGATTTCGTCGATAAAAATGATTGGCTGGAAAAGTTTAGATTGCTTACCTTGGCCCTTTCCTTTTCCAATGACCTTTTCGATATCTTTTGTTGAAGTACTAACAGCAGAGAATTCAAAGAATTCTTTTTCTAAGGTATTGGCAATTATTCGTGCAAGGGTGGTTTTACCTGAACCGGGCGGTCCCCAGAAAATGAGGGAAGGGAAAAAGCCGGTTCTTTTTGAATTAGCTAGAAGCTTTCTAATTATCCCATCTTTTCCGACTGATCTATCCTGTCCGACAAAATCCTTTAAAGTTTTCGGTCTCAATCTCTCAGCAAGAGGAATATTTTGCATAAGATAAGTTTATACCGAAGAAAAAACGAAGTAAAGAAGCTGTTGTGTTCTTAGGATTAATCTTCTGATTTTCTTGATATAGAAGGATCTCTTAATACTAATGAGTAAACTTCTTGAGCATCGCTTTCATTTAATGGTTGGCCAATTATTCCAGAAAGTAGACTTTTTACCTTATGAAATGTTTCCAGTCGATAATTTTCAAACAGAAAATGCTCACGAGTGATCCTTTTCTGTTTTGGTGTTGGTTCATCTTTTCTTCCGGGAAAAGTCTCATTAAACATTGGCATTGTAACTAGTATCTTGCTACGATTATTGGATATTCTCAAATATTATCGGATACTATAAATATTGAAGAAAAACGGAGACAAGGAATGTATTATTGGGATTGATACTAAGTTAGATATTACTCTGAGAATCGATTTTGTTGCAGCCTAGAGCCTATTCTCAACATACGTTCCATTGTTCTGTGAGCACCTGGAATATCATTTTGTTCTACTTGGGTTAGTAATTTAATTGTGCCAGCTTCTAATACTGTTTTCTCTCTTGCCTTAAGTGTTTCTGTCCTTTTTGCAAACTTGTCCGGGTCTGGAACTTGAAAATCATATTCTATTGGTCCTTTGCCATTTCCTTTATTTTCCATAGGATTGGTATCTTAACAAAATTTATTTTTATAATCAACTATTTGTACGAGTTCGATACATATTCGACATTCCTCCTTTCTTTAACATATAGTCCACCG
>JAFGPD010000034.1 GCA_016926185.1 Candidatus Woesebacteria bacterium
GGGATAATGATTTGGATCTTGGGATTAATAATTGAAGCTGTCGCAGATCAGCAGAAATTTACCTTTAAAAATAATCCCAAGAATAAGGGAAGGTGGATTGATACGGGTTTGTGGAAATATTCAAGACATCCTAATTATTTTGGAGAGATGTTTTTGTGGTGGGGTGTGTTTGTGTTTGCAATACCGTTTCTGAACGGTTTAGCTTGGATAACAATATTAGGTCCTTTGTATATTTCCTTTATTTTGATATTTGTGAGCGGTATTCCGCTTCTTGAGAAAAGATATGATGAGAAATATGCCGTAAACGAGGACTATCAAAATTATAAGAAAGCAACTAGTCTACTAATACCACTCCTCCCTAAAAAGAAATAAACCCCATTTAGACAAATTTAAGCTTAAGGTCAGAGTTTTGAATTATTCAACAACAATATTTCCCTCCACAACAGACCATGGAGACCAGGGAGTGTATGAAGAACTACATCCACTGTCATAACAGAATCTAATTCCCAAAACATCAGGATATCCGTCTCCCAGTCGTTCGTCTTGATCAACCAAGAGGGTTTTCATATGCTTCACCTCTTCGGACCCATCTTTGTAGGTTAGATTGACCGTTCCGGTAACGAAAGCAATTGGTATGTTTTCGGCCCAGGAAATACCTTCTACTTTAAAGTTGGCTATTTCCACCTCAGCATCAGGAAGAAGTGTTTTTACCCAAAATACCCCCTTATCTTTGTCAGATCTTGCCAGATGCATTAAGTTTATCTTGAATTCAACAATTTCAGTTCTACCCTCTCCATAAACTGATCTGTCATAACCCGCTGCCTTGGATGATGTTGGTGTAGTAGCTTTTCCTGTTCTAAGAAAGTTTGTGATAACCCCTAAAGTTATGATCAGGAAAGCAATTGATGCTAAAGCAATAAATTCTGTCGAACGCTGTTTTTTCATAGCTAAGTTCAGTATATATAAAAATAAATGTAATAGTCAAAATGATATTAAAATTTTCTTCCTTCAAAATAAAAATGTTAAAGACTATAATGCGTTGGGAGGTATTTATATTCATGTCTAAAAACATAAAAACTGAAAAACCAATAATCGAGGTTAAAGATCTGACCAAAAAGTTTAATGGTTTTACAGCAGTTGATAAAGTGTCTTTCAATATCATTAAAGGAGATATTTTTGCCTTTCTTGGACCTAATGGTGCGGGAAAGACAACAACGATCAGGATATTGACAACGCTTTTAAGACCAACAGAAGGAAAGATCAAGGTCAATAGTTATGATCCTATCACACAGCAGGATAAGGTTAGGAAATCTTTTGGTATAGTTTTCCAAGACTCAAGTCTTGATGATGAACTGACTGCGTATGAGAATATGAAGCTGCATGCCGTGTTGTATAAGATACCTAAAGAAGACATTGAGAAGAGGATCAAGGGTCTTTTGGAAATAGTTGATCTGTGGGGCAGGAAAGATGGCTTTGTGAAAACCTTTTCAGGAGGGATGAGAAGAAGGTTGGAAATTGCCAGGAGTTTACTTCATTACCCTAAAATATTTTTCATGGATGAGCCAACACTGGGACTTGATGCACAGACAAGAAACAGTATTTGGGAGCATATTAATAACTTAAATAAAAAATATAAAACCACAATATTTTTTACCACTCACTATCTAGAGGAGGCAGAAAAAATGGCCAAAACCATCGCAATAATTGATAACGGAAAAATTGTTGCAAAAGGAACTGTTAAACAATTGAAAAAGGATACAAATACGAAAAGTCTCGAAGAAGCATATCTTGCCCTGACGGGAAAAAACATCAGAGAAGAAAATGCAACTGCAAAAGACAGAATGAGTATGAGGATGAGGCAAAGAAGAAGGTAGAAAAATGTTAAGCACGATTTACATAATGTGGCTTCGGCAGATTAAAAGATATTGGCGGTCAAAATCACGGATAATCGGATCGATCGGACAGCCGCTTTTGTTTTTGGTGGCAATGGGATTCGGTCTGGGGCCGGTGTTCGAGCAGGCCGGAAGGGGAAATTACATTAACTTTTTAGCACCGGGTGTAATGAGTCAGGCGGTTCTGTTTATGGGAATATTCAATGGAGTCGAGCTTATCTGGGATAAGCAGTTTGGATTTTTAAAAGAGACATTAGTGGCACCTGTTTCAAGGCTAGAAATTGTTTTGGGACGTGTATTAGGAGGAGCCACTATTGCAACAATTCAAGGTGTAATAGTTTTATTATTAACATTATTTTTAGGTTTTCGCCCGCGATCAATAACACTTTTACCTGTTGGTTTGGGGATAATGTTTTTGGTGGCACTTTTTTACACTGGTCTGGGTACTGCAATTGCATCATTAATGAAAGACTTTCACGGATTTCAGCTGATAATGAACTTTTTGGTGATGCCAACATATTTTTTATCAGGTGCAATATTTCCTTTGGAGTCTGCGCCGCAGCTTCTGCGGTCGATATCGAAAGTTAACCCATTGACTTATGGAGTGGACGGGCTTCGAGAGGTCTTAACGGGAGCAAGTCATTTGGGGATCATGCAGGATGTTCTCATTCTTTCAATCCTTTCGTTGATCGTATTAAGTATCAGCAGTTATCTTTTCTCCAAGATCGAGGCTTAAGTTGTTGATCTTTCTTTGTGAAGCTTATTTTTACTAATAAAGGCAATTGATATTAGAAATAAGATCATAGAAAAAATTGCAGTTCTTATTATGCCGGAATATTGGTTTGCGAAACCTTCTTGCGCTGTTTGTCTTAACCAAATGCCGAAATATGCCCACACGGCAACTGAAATGTAGGCAATATTTTTGTCTTTTAAGCCTCTCAAAATCACTATTGCAGCTCCTACCAAAAGGATCACGATAGTCCAGATCTGATCGTTTATTCCTAAGCCATTCCATCCAATACTGACCAGAAAGACTGTGATGTTGGCAATGGTGGCTATTGTTATCCACCCGAAGTATATACTAAAAGGAAGTCGTATAAGAAGGTTGTCTTTTTTGCTTAGCTTAGTATTTTTTACGATATTTGCAATCTTAATAAGATAAACCAAAAGCAAAAGCATTATAAAAACAGAAAGGGCGATGAGATCGTAATGCCATGCAAATATCCAGGATGAATTTGCTAAAGAAGTGACGATGAAAAGCGACCCGATCTTGTTAAACAACTTTTCTCTTTTAGGAATAGGACTTTCTTGAAATATCCCGAATTGATATAGAGTGTATCCTCCAAGGAGAAGATAAATAAGTCCCCATATTGAGAATGTTATTCCGGAAGGTGTAAAGAGATTTGTGTAAGCATCAGATGCTTCTCCTGTGGTAACTCCATTGATGGGTAATGCATTTGCCAGATAATTTACAAATATCATTCCAATATATCCAGCTGCGGCTAATATTTTGATTATGATCACTCTTTTGTTCATATGCTATTTTCGTTTAAATGCATAATATTATATGTTTATCAAGACCTTTTACAAACGTTTACTTATAGTATTTCTGTGTGCAATATTCGCTAATAGAAAGAAGATAATTGAAAATATTAATAGGACCAAAAGATTTGTTTGGTATGGGAAATATCCCTCGTTTTCAAGAAATCCCCTAAGCGTGTCAGTGTAGTAGGTAAGGGGCGAGAGGAAAGAGAGTGTTTTGAAATTGCCCATTTCCCCAATGGGAATAAAAATACCGCTTATAAAAATCAATGGAAATTTTATAAGTGTTGCGATCATCATTGCATTCGAAGGATTGTCGGTCGGAACTGATGAGATCAGCTCTCCTAAAGATGAAAAACAAAATGCACCCACCGCAGTTGCAATTAGAATCGGCATGTTAATGCTGACATTACCCACTAAAAATGAGCTGATTATAAAGATAACCGTTGTTATAAGCGTTCCGTAGATTAAGGAAGAAACGACGTCTCCTAGAATTATTGCCCACAATTTAATGGGGGCTGAAACAATTCGTTCCAATGTTCTCATTTTTGTTTCCCAGGGCATTATTCCCGGAGTAATTGAAGAAACGGTGAAAAAAAGGCTCATTCCCAAAAGTCCAGGTATTAGTGATTCCGGGGATATTTGCCGTTTTAGCAAAAATGAAACGAACAAAAACCCGGGAACTACAATCCCGAATATAATTACTGGTGGGCGTAAAAAGTAAACTGACAGATTCTTTTTACTGATAACCCAGGAACGTTTCAGCTGTTTAAACATTTTAATTATTTTGTTCAGTTAATTTTATGAACACATCTTCAAGATTCGGTTTTAAAGTATTTAATGAAACAATATTATTGTTATTATTTTTTGAATATTCTACAAGATCAAATATCACTTTTTCAGGATCCATTGTATAGAGCTTTATTTTATCCCCGATTTTCTCGGACCTTGAAATATATTTTCCCTTGAACTTGGCAGGATTTACTTTTTTAGAAAATGCCACTTCTACCGAGGAGACACTTTCAATTGTGTTTTTAAGTTTTTCAGGGCTATCTATAGCGACAATTTTGCCGTAATTCATTATGGCCACACGGTCACAGAGCTGATTTGCATCATCGATATCATGTGTAGTTAAAAGTATTGTTTTTCCATCCTCA
>JAFGPD010000035.1 GCA_016926185.1 Candidatus Woesebacteria bacterium
GAGCCGACGAGTGGATTTGAACCACTGACCTGCTGTTTACAAAACAGCTGCTCTAACCACTGAGCTACGTCGGCAATAAAAACACTACAGCTTTTAATAACTTATTTACTGTCAACAAACTAATAGTTGATCGCCCCTTGCTCACCATTGCCCAAGCTAAGGAGAAAGCTGCCTTGACAGTAAATTAGCACATTAGAAATTATACCAAAGTTTAGTTGACAGATGAAGCACAATGACACTCCAAAAAAACAGCACCACTTCTACAACCGGAAAACATTACTCGCATTCAAAATACCCGCTTATGACAACTTCCCCACTCTCACTTTTCCAGCTGTTTTTTGAAATCTTCAACAAGTTGTTTGGCATCAGGCTCTAAGGCTTTTCCGAAAGCGAATCCCAAAGCTATTGCAACAGCAAAGCTCAAGCCCGAAAGGAAAGCGTCAATCACTGTTCTACCAATACCCAAATAGTCTAATATAACTAGAAATAGTATTAGCTTACCCAATGGCATCAAAATATTGATAAAAGAGTCCATGAATTTATTAAGACCCTTGGCTTTATCGAGCCTGATCTTTCTTAAAGCTCCGATCCCAACATTGAGAAAGTATTTACCAATTACCCAAATTATTAACGCAGTGAGTACTTTTGGAATGAAGGCCAAAAACTGATAGCCAAATTGTTGAAATGTTCCTAAAAATAGATATGCAGGACTTGCAGTATTCATATAAATCACCCCCTCCCGCGAAAACCTTTAAATATGTTCATAATGATCATTCTAATACCAATAAGGGAATATAAATACTTACAAAGCGAGAGCAACCGAACCAATAACAATTAGCAGTGCAAAACCTATACCAATGAGGGTTGGGTAAGAAACACCCGAATCCATTAAAGTTGGTGTTGCCGTGACGCTGGGTGCCGTTGTGGGTGTTGATGTTGGCCTAACGGTTGGCGTAGGTGTAGATGTTACAGTTACACCCGGTTGCGGAGTGGCTGTTGGTCCTGCAGTTCCTGTAGGAGTAGGTGTAGCAGTCGGCTGAACTCCACCCCCTGATATCGTGTATGCGGCAGAACTTTGCGGTATCAGAAGGATATCCTCGCCATTTGTAAGTTGGGTGACTTTACTTTTACTGGCATCAAATTTTATCTCCACTGGATTGGCCTGCGGAGCACGCTCTATAGAAAGATCCAATGTCGCAAGCAGAGTGTCAGAATTTGTTTTAAATCCTTCAGCTGCGATTATAGAACATCCTATGTCAATATTAACGATATTATCTCCCTCAGACACATCCCTAGTTGTACACTGCCAGTCCCCAGACGAAGTGAGTGTAGGATTTATCTGGATATTACTGGCCCGGATCTCAGGGGTCGAACCGGAGAATGGGTAAAAAAGTCTAACCGAAACACCATTGATCGCAATGTTAGCAGTATTAAGATAGATACTTACAGGAAAAGAATCCCCCGGGTCAAAAGTGCCTGATTTTGGAAGTATTGACACCTCAGCATCCCCTCCGGGAACCGCCGCTTCTTCCCTGATATCCTGCCTTTGTCTGATCAAAAAAAGACCTGCGACAAACCCTCCCACCAGAACGAGAATAAGAAAAATAGATATTATTATCTTTTTAGGTGTCATGCTTTTTTACCTTTAAACCTATATACCATTTAATCATTTATAAAATGGTCTTTTCAAGTACCAAATGAGATGATTTCACAAAATATTTCACTTAGGCAAGATATCTATCACCGGTTTGCCTTTGCTCATCATTTTTGTATATTTGCTCACTATGGTTATTTTTGGAGCTTCCACTACGCTGCTTTCAATAAAAATTGTCCCAATTCTTACCGGTACAAGACTTGAGAAACCACTGCCTGCAGTGTTAACTGCAATGAATTCAAGATAATACTGGCCGTCCTTTTTGAAAATCTTGTTCAGTGGAAATGTCCAATCCCCTGTTTTCTCTATCGTATCATCAATAACAATTCCTTCAACAGGCTTGCTTAGATTATTCACAAAGCTGAACTCTTCGTCAGGGTCACCGATCTTTGCCTTGATACTGATACTGCTTATGGAAGTTTCGTACCCTGAAACGGGATCCCCCGTAGATACCACCAGATCCACGGCTTTTAAATTATCAAATCCATCCCCTTTTTGAAAGTGAACACTCCCTATCCCTTCCCTTTTTTCGATCTTGACCCTGCTTTTTTGATCTTGATAAACCAAAACAGTGCCTGCCGCCAAGCCTAATCCTATTAATATCACCGCAATGATCTGTTGTTTGTTCATCTTTATTCTCCTTCAGTTTCAACACTTGTCATATTGCTCAGAACTAGTTCAAGATCGCTCATGTCAATTCTTGCATTCACATCAACATCATATTTCTCATTATCACTGTCAACATGCATAGGATCCCCATTCATCTCTGACAATAAAAGCGCCACATCAGTCACATCCAGAATATTGTCAGAATTAAAATCTCCGGCTAAAAGCGGGTTGTTCTCAAAATACCATGTATTTATACCGGGATCTATCTTTATATCCTTAAAAGTCTCCTTTAAGTGCGACTCTGTTTTGAAAGAAATATCAAATACACCAGATGGAATATTCTCAAGCTGACCAAAGTAAACTCCTTCGGAATTCGGCGAAACCCTGACATTTTTATAAGTATGGGTTTCACTTCCGCTCCTATTGAAAGACACTTCTATCAAACGTGCAGGTTTTTTGGCATTTATACCCTGAAATTTCATGAAAAACCTGAAAGTTGCATCGTTTTTAACCACCATAACAGGTGTTGTTGGTTTTAAGGTCGGTGTTGGTGTGGGTGTGACCTGTGTCTGAATAAGATCATTATTGCTTATTCTTCCAGAACTGTTCATGTCTGCGCTTAGTTTCACTGTTTCATCAGAACCGCCTTGCGTGTCATTGCTGTTTTCAGCACTGTCCCCGTCTTGCGATCTTATCTTGAAATTGGGCGGGCAGGTACCAATCAGTGATCCCTGGTCCATGTAGTTTTCAAGCTCACCTTCTGAAACTTCTATCTCCTCCCATAATGTCTCACCGTTATCCAGCCTATGACAGATCACAACCATCTGCTGATCACCGTCGCCGGCTTTTTCCCGAAACTCCTGACTCTGCTGAACCAGAAAAACTCCGGCTAAAAGACCAATTATCAGAACCACGATCCCGATGATGCCGGTTTTACTTAGAACACTCTTCATATTACTGAAAATTCATTACTAACCATTATAAACATAATTCCTTTTAGACCGCCAATAATTACTTCAATCACTAAGAAATTGAGGCTGGGCCCAATCTTTCATATATACTTCTTCTCTTTCGATCTCTGAAATATATTCTTTATCCATTAAAAGCTTAATCACCATCCCCTTCTTTGTCTCTTCCGACCACATCTGATCAAAAACAAAATTGCCCAGTGAATAATAAACCGGTTTCCCGTTTATAAAATCAGTTGTTTGTATCCAGTGAGGATGATGGCCGGAAATTATATCGGCTCCCGAAGAGATCATTCTCTTTGCCAAGTCTTTCTGAAAGTCATTGGGTACTGCTTGATACTCCTGTCCCCAATGCACCCCGACTATTAAATGATCAACCTTTGGATCCGAATTTTTAATAAGTTGCAGGTCTTTCTCTATTATATCCGCACTTTCACCGAATGTGTAATTAAAACCCAAAAAACCGAGGCTGATCCCACTAACTTCTTTAATCAAAAGCTCTCCTCTTCCGGTATATCCAATATTTGCATCATTTAAGTATGCAATTGTACTGTTTATACCCTTATCCCCGTAATTACCTGTATGGTTATTTGCCAAGTTCACGACATTGATCCCTGACAATTTAAGTCCTTCTATCATTTCAGGGGTCGAGCAGAAGATCATAGACTTTTCTGTGAAAGGACAATCTTTGACAATGGGATTTTCCAAGTTTGCAAAGACAATATCTGAATCGCTCAGCTTTTGTGCAACTTGCCTGAATGGATAGGAAAAGTCTCCCAACTCGTACGCCTTACCCATAACGGTCCTCCCCAGCATCACATCCCCTACCAAAACCAAAACAACTTTATTAGTAGACTCATTTTTTACATTTGTTTTTTTGAAAGTAATTCCTTCTGAATTTATTCCCACTGAAGAATTATTCGTTTGGATAGCTGATGGTTGTATCGCCAGTTTTGATCTGTAATCTTGTGAAAGTATCGTCGATACTAATATAACTAAGGCACTGAGCAAATTAATGTACAGAAACTTACGTGCGTTTTTAACCCCCATATCTCAGTATAATATCTGATATAATATTTTTCGAGGAAATGCCTGGGTAGCTCAGGGGTAGAGCAC